>JAYVOY010000327.1:0-5356 GCA_043757645.1 Verrucomicrobiota bacterium | reverse complement strand
CCAAACCGTCCGCGACCCCGCGGGCCAGGGGCGGCAGCGCTTCTATCGGGTGAAGTGTTTGTAGCCGCGCGCGCGCCGGACGGAAAAGTTTTCCACCGCGGCTGCCCCGGATGAGGGGCGGAAACGAAACCCGCGTCGCCCATGATTTCTTTGTCCACGGTTAAGCCCGAACCCGGTAGTTGTAGCGCCGCCGTCCCGGCGGCTCACACCGTCCGAACGTGGACCGCCGCCATCTCGGCGGCTCACGGCGCGGGCCATTCGCACTTCCTCTTTTGGTTCCCCATTCAGTGAACATTTTGAACGGCGGAAACCACGCGCTTCCGCCCCGTTGGGACGGGGTGAGCCGCCGAGACGGCGGCGGTCCTGCGGCATCGTTACGATCAAGGCAAATTGTTCGCTCGAAACTCGGCCGGCCTCGGCGCTTTTCTTTTCGTGTGTTTCGTGTGTTTCGTGGGCCGATTTTTCCTCCCTGCGGGGGATTTCCCCAACCTTTCTGAATCCACGCGCACAAAAAGCAGCAAACGTTTGACTTTGAAAATCGTTCCCTGACTATCCCGCACACATTTTCCAATCGGTCCGCCCGGCCCGCCTGAATCCTCCGGCTTAGTTCGCCGCAACCGCGGTTCGATTGGCGAAAACCACGCATGGCCGAACCAACAACCGTCTCGCCGACGCTCCACCGGGGCGCTCTTTTCTACTCGGCCCTCACCGGGCTAATCAGCCTCGGCTTGGCCATCCTCATTCTCGGCTGGATCATCCCCGCGAACCTCAAGTCGATTGATCCGCTCCTGCTTAAAAAGGCCGCCAAACTTTCCAAATCCATCGTCGAGGAGGGCGTCGCCCTCGTCGGCAACGACCGCGTCGGCCCCGCACAAATCGTGCTCACTGCCGCCAGCGACATCGGTCACCCCGACACCAACCGCCTGATCGACGCCCTCGCCGAGTACCAACGCCGCCACCCCGAACTCGTCCCGTGGGGCGGCAGCGACCGGCATCTCGAACAGGTTTTCAACCTCCGTGAATCCGCCATCACCGCCACCAATCAGCCGATCATCCCGATTTTAATTCCCGAGAAAAACCGCGCCACCGTCGCGCGTTTCCTCGCCGCCTCGCGCTCGGGCAACGTCGCCGCGATCCTCGAAACCCGCGCCATCACCAACTTCGCCCAGTTCGCCCCCGCCCTCGGACCCGGCGGCCAACCGCTCGACGCCACCATCCTGATGACCGCGCTGCTGGCCGACAGCAATCAGTTGAACGACCGCCTCGCCACCGGTTTGAAAACCCTGGCCGAGGCCGCACCGAAAAGCGCCGCCGAGCGTCAGGTCCTCGAAATTTTCTACCTGGACCTCCTCTCGCTCGGCAAACGCCTCAACTGGGTCCAACTCGCCGAACTCCTGAAACTCTGCCCCGACACCAAGACCGTTCACTTCTTCGCCGATCAGGCCAAAACGTCGCCGGAATTGTTCCCCATCATTTACACCGCCGCCGATCTTTCCCGCCAACCGGAGCAAGTGGCCGCGCTCATCAACCGTTTCGGCCGCACCGCCGTCAGCGACATTTCCTTCGCGCTGCTCACCGGCGTCGATGCCCTCGCGGAATTGCTCCGCCGCCAAGTGCCCATCCGCGCCTCCAAGACGACGACCGCGGACACCCTCGTCAGCCTGAGCCTGAACTTCCCGCGCATCGCCGTGATTCTCAAAATCACCTGCTTCCTCATCGGCGTGGCGCTGATGGTTCACGGCATCGGCCTGCTCTTTCCCACGCCGCCCGGCCTCGCCGAAGCCGCGCCCGCGATCCCCTTCGTCCGCACCGGCACGCTCGCGCTGGGCATCTGCATCCTGCTCGTGCTGGCCAGCGAGCCTTTTCTCTTTACCAAGGGTCCGCGCCCTGAGTATCAGTTTGAAATCGCTGTCCCCGGTAGTCCGCAAACACCTGTCCCCGCACTTGGCAAACCCACACCCACCAAACCCGTCATGGATATTACAACCATCTTCTCCATCGTCCTGTTCCTCCTGATCCAAGTGTTCGTCTATATCGTCTGCCTCACCAAGATCAGCGAGATTGAGGGCCAGAACCTCCCCGCCCTGCTGAAACTCAAGCTCGTCGAGAACGAGGAAAACCTCTTCGACACCGGTCTCTACGTCGGCATCGGCGGTACCGCCGCGGCGCTCGTGCTGCAAACCATGAACATCATCGACGCCAATCTCCTCGCCGCCTATTCCTCCAACCTCCTCGGCATCGTCTGCGTCGCCCTCGTCAAAATCCGCCACGTCCGCCCCTTCAAACGCCGCCTCATCATGGACGCCGCCAAAGACAGCAACCCCGTCCTCACGTCGTAACCGAATCATTCGCCGAAAACCGCCCACCGCCACAACGTCAGATTATCAGCCATGAACAAAACCTTGATTCTGATCATCTGCGACTTCCTCCTCCTCAACCTCTTGGCCGTCACCCAGTGGCGCAAAGAACCCGCCCGCCCCAGCGGCTCCCCCGTCCACAAGCAATCCGTCGGCTCCGTCGCCGTGCAAAATCAGGACCTCATGGAGTTGATGCGCATCTCCCTACAAGACGAGCGCGCCGCCCGCGACCAACTCACCGCCCGCCTCAAATTTGTCCAGTCCGACCTCAACATCGTCGAGGACAGCCTCGCCCAATCCCAGACGCAAAAAAGCCGGATGGAGCGCGACCTCGCCGACGCCCAGGGACGCGTCGCCGAGATGACCCAAAAATTCGCTGTCAGCAGCGAACTCGAACGCAAGACCTCCGAACGCCTCACCAAAATCGCCGCCGATCTCGACGCCAAAAAAGCCGAGGCCGAACGCCAGCAAAAAAATCTCGAAACCCTCGAGCAACAACAAGCCGCCGCCCGGACGCAAATGGCGAACCTCAACGCCGCCGTCCAACTCGCGCAGGCCGAAAAACAACTCATCAAGGAAACCCTCACCGAACAACACAAACGCGAACTCGAGGCCAAGAAAGCCGAACTCGCCCGCCAGCAGCAACTCCTCGCCGACCTCGAAAAACAACGCACCAGCGCCCTCCAATCCGCCCAGGCCCTCAACGCCAGCGTCGCCGTCGCCGAGGCCGAGAAAAAAGTCCTGCGCGAAAACCTCACCGACCTCCGCTCCGAGGTGCAAAACGTCCGCCAGGAAAAAGCCCGCATCGAGGACCACGCCACCCAGCTCGCCTCCGGAGTCACCCAACTCGCCAAGAAATCCGCCGAGATCGCCCAGGAAATCCGCGACAACCGCCCGCTCAACGCCAACCAAATTCTCACCGATTACCTCACCAACCGCATCGAGACCGTCATCGAAGGCACCCGCCCCGGCATCTTCTCCCAAGTCACCCAATCCCGCGAAAGGAACACCGTCCTCGTCAACGACGGCGGTCGCATCTACGCCCTCCTCCACGTCCAGGACACCCCGCTGCGCTTCGATGACTTCCCCATCGACTGGGACATTCTCACCGGCGTGGTCGCCCATCCGCCCAAACTTTTTTCCATTCCCCAGATTTCCTTCCTCGCCATCGACCCCCGCGTCATCGTCATCTCCGTCGGAGCCGAGCAAGCCGCGCAACTCGGCGTCAAGCCCTTCAACACCACGCGCCTGCCCAACAAATTCCCCGAGGCCGTCCTCGTCGGCAAAGGCGGCCGCTACTACGGCGAAGTCGAGTTCCGCCTCGACCCCGCGCTGCCGCAATACGTGAAGATGAAAACCAAAATCATGAGCCGCCTCTTCGGCGAATTCTCCCCCTCGACCGGCGACCTCGTCTTCGCCAAATCCGGTGAACTCCTCGGCATCATGGTCAACCGCGAATACTGCGCCGTCCTCAACAACTTCACCACCGCCCGCGACATCCGCCTCGGCGTCAAAAACCTCGGCGACGACAAGACCGGCCCCAAGCTCCGCGAAATGCGCCAGCGCCTCAACCGCCTGCCCTTCCCCCTGCAGTAGTTCGGAGTCCCGCCTTCAGGCGGCGAACCGTCCGACTCACGAAGCCCGTCCACTTCGTGCCGTTCCATTCGCTTGTCCCCATTCGTTTGTCATCTTTCCCCGCCTTCTTTGCCCAAGTGAATCACCCACGCCGCGTGAAACCCGATGGAATGACAAACGAATGGGGACAAGCGAATGAAGAAATCCACCGATTCGCTTTTCAAAATCTGTGGGAAACCCCTCCCCGCTGCGCCGTTCCCGCCTCCGTGGTGCTCATGCCGGATTGATCTCATGGATTCAGGCTTCCCGGGGCTGAATTTGTCCGCTCGTTTTCGTTCCTTTTCCCCTCTGCGCTCTCTGCGCCTCTGCGCGAGTTCGGTCGCCCGTCAAAAAAACTCCCGCAACGGCGCGGAGGGGAAGAACTGTTCACTCGGTCGCCACCGCGACGGACCGCCGCCTCACTCGTAAAAAAACGTGAACCGCACCTCGCGATAATCCGCCCCCAACGCCAGCCGCATCTCCCGCGGCCACGGATCAAACGGCGCCGGTCGCTGCACCGCCAGCGCGCACATCTGTCCATAAAGCTCGCCCACCTCGCTGCCCGCCATCGTCAGATGCGACACCCGCCCGTTCGAGTGCAAATGAAACTCAATCACCACCTTGCCAATCGGCGTCAGCCGATCCGCGAGCAAGTGATACCAAGCCTGCTGGATCGCCGCGATGATCTTGCCATCGTAAGCCCCGAACGGCGACCCCCGCACATCCAGCGCGATGCTCCCGCGCCGCTGCACGCCGCCGTCCTGCTTCATCTTCTCGCCGATCAACATCCCGCCATCCATGCGCGCCTTCGCCTCCGCCACCGTGCGCGGACGCTGCACCGGCACCGCATTCGCCGCATCGCCCGCGTCGCCCACATTCGGATTCAACGGCGCGGGCTGCGGCGTCGCTGCCGGCTGCGGTGGTGGTGCGGGTGAAGGTGGCGGCGAAGGTTTTGCCAGCGCCAAATCACCAATCTTCGGCGAAACCGTGCGCGGCTCATCCAGCGGCAACTTCTCCAACTTCGGACGCGGCGGCCGCACCTCGGTCAACTCATACTTCGGCGGCGCGGGCTGCGTGGGATCGACCTGCGGCGGTTTTGGCGGCGTGGGCTTCGGCGGCTCCGGCTGCGGCTTGGGCGGCTCGACACGCGCGATCTCCGGCTTCGGCGGCGCGGGTTTTGGCGGGTCTGGTTTCTTGCTCTCGACCTTCGGCGGTGCGGGCGACGGCGGCTCCGGCGTGGGCTGCGGCGCGGCCTTCGGCTGCGGCGGCGCGGGCGTCGGCGCGATCTTCACGGCCTCGACGGTCTTCATCACCTTCGTCTGCTTGCCGTCGATATTCGGATCGCGGGTCGTCACCTTCGGCGGCTCGGGATTCGCCGCGCGCGT
>JAYVOY010000326.1:0-5369 GCA_043757645.1 Verrucomicrobiota bacterium | reverse complement strand
TCGGAAAAGTCTTTCTCGAATCCGGCATTTACACCTGCAACCCGCTGCTCGTCGGCCTCTCGATCGGCCATCTTTTTCAACTCACGCCGCTCGCGATTTTCTTCTGCGTCGCCGCCGGCATTCTCACGCTGCTCGTCACCGTCACGCTCGCGAATGTCTTCACCGTTTATTTCCGCCTGCCGCTGTTGAGCCTGCCGTTCGTCGTCGTCAGCTCGCTCGCCTACATGGCCTCGCTGCGCTACGGCAACCTCCTCACCGCCGATTCCCACGCGCCCGCGTTTCTCAACGACGACTTCGGCCTGCCCGTCTGGCTCGCGGGTTTTTTCAAGGCCTTCGGCTCGCTCCTCTTCACGCCCAGCGTGCTCGTCGGCGGCGCGCTCGCGGCGCTGATTCTCCTGCGCTCGCGAATTTTATTTCTCCTCGCCGCGCTCGGTTACGCCGTCGGCGCCACCGTGCGTTACGGAATGCTCGGCTCGCCGGTGAAAGCCTTTACCGACCCGTTGAATTTCAACTTCCTCCTCATCGCGATGGCGCTCGGCGGCGTGTTTCTCATTCCCTCGATTCGCAGCTACGCGCTCGCCGCCGTGGCCGTCGCGCTGTCCACGATTGTCATGGATGCCATCGCGGGATTCTGGAGTTACTACGGCATCCCCGCGTTCACGCTGCCGTTCGCGGTCGTGACGCTCGGCGTGATTTACGTGCTCGGTCTCGTCGGCAATCCGCTCGTCGCGCAACGCATCGGCAACACGCCCGAGGAAACCCTCGAGACGCACCTCGCCAATCAACTCCGCTACCCCGGCACCGAGCGCACGCTGCTCCCGCCCTTCGCCGGCAAATGGACCGTCTGGCAGGGCTTCGACGGCGGCTGGACCCACAAGGGCGCGTGGCGCCACGCCTACGATTTCGTCATCACCGACGCCGCCGGCAAAACGCATTCCGGCGACGGAACGAAGCCCGAGGAATATTTCTGCTTCCACAAACCCGTCCTCGCGCCCGTGCGCGGCCGCATCGCGCACCTCGTCGCAGACCTCGCCGACAGCCCGATCAACCAGCCCGACAAACTCAACAACTGGGGCAACCTCGTCGTCATCGCCGATCCGCGCGGCTTCTCGGTCGAGTTGTCGCACTTCGCGCAAAAATCGCTGCGTGTGAAGGTCGGCGACTGGGTCGAGCGCGGCACCGTGCTCGGCCTCTGCGGCAACTCCGGTTACTCGCCGCAGCCGCACATTCACGTGCAGGCGCAGCTCCAGGAAACGCCCGGCGCGGCGACGGTTCCCTTCAGTTTCGTGAGCTACCTCACCGCCGGTGTTTTTCACGCGAACGATCTCCCGCGCGAAAAACAAATCGTCGAACCGCTCTACGCCAACAAGCGCCTCGACGCCGCGACGAACTTCGTCCTCGACGAGGAATATCGCTACACCGTCCGGCACGCCGGCCGCGCGCACGAAGACCTCCAACTCAAAGTCCGCATGGGCCTCGACGGCATTTTCTTTTTCGATTCCGGCCGCGCCACCCTCGCGTTCGGCCGCCACGAGGGCACGTATTACGCCTACCGTTTCGCGGGCGACGACCCGCGGCTGCTCGCGATGTTTCTCGCGCTGCCGCGGTTGCCGCTCGGTTTGCGCGACGGCATTCGCTGGCACGATCACGTCCCCATCGGCACGATTGCAAAGGGCGTGCGCGGAATGCTCGTCGGTGTCGCGAGCAGCTTCTGGCCGAAGCTCGCCGAAGTCCGAGCCACGCAGACCTGCGTGGGCGAAAACCGCATTGAGACCGTGATTGAATCCACCAAATTGCGCCTGCGCAAAACCGGCTCCGTCCTCTTCGACCGCAACAAAGGCATCGCCGCCGTGAGCTTCGATGGTTGGGAACTCCGCAGAAAAGACGATGCGAATTGAGATGAAAGTTCCCGCCACGCGAACGCACCCGCGCGCGCAGCGGAGCGCCGAGCACCGGCTCGGCGAGGTCCCGCGCGCCCCCGATCCGCGCCGAGCCGGTGCTCGGCGCTCCGACCGGTTTTCGGCTTTCCGCCACGCGCTGCAAATTTGCGTGTTGCTCTCTCGCCGTCTCCCCTTCTCGCCATCTCCCCTGCTCGCGTTCTCGCTCTCCCTCCTGCTCGCCTTCACCACCGCCGCCGCAGTCGCGCCCGACCCCGGCCTGCCCGCCACCGACGCCGCGCGCGCCGCGTGGCGCGACTCGCTGCGCCTCGAAGCCACCGGCAAATTCACCGCCGCCGCGACCACGCTCGCCCCCCTGCCCCGCTCCTACGCCGTCCACCTTCGCCTCGGCTGGTTGCATTATCTCGCGACCAATCACGTCGCGGCCATTCAGCACTATCGCGCCGCGATCGCGCTCGCGCCGCAGTCGCTCGAAGCCCGCCTCGGCCTCCTCGAACCGCTCCTTGCGCACGCACAATTTGCCGACGCCGAAGCCACCGCGCGCGCGCTTCTCGACCAACACCCACGCAATCTTCCCGCG
Source organism: Verrucomicrobiota bacterium (assembly GCA_043757645.1). Classification (GTDB taxonomy): domain Bacteria; phylum Verrucomicrobiota; class Verrucomicrobiia; order Limisphaerales; family BJHT01; genus BJHT01. The sequence continues at coordinate 2,891 of JAYVOY010000326.1, read as the reverse complement.
ATTCTCCGCCGCGCCGTTGCACTGCGCCGCCAAGGCAAACTCCGCGCGGCCCACAGCGTTCTCTTCCACGCGCTGCCCCATTTCCCCAGCGACTCCGCGCTCCTCACCGAACTTGGCCTCGTCGCCGCCGAGCAGAAAAATCTCCCCGCCGCCCGCGGCTATTTCAACGAAGCCGCCACCGTGAATCCCGACAACGACACCGCCTTCGCCTATCTTTTCAGCCCCACGCTCTTCCGCGATCTCGCCGCCACCACCGGCCCGAACGCCCCACCCGTCCCGCGCCTGCGGGCCACCACGCGACTCGGCGTCTCCGCGTACGGCGGCTACCTCGCCTATGAACGCGCCGTGCTCAAGCGCCACGCCGTGCTCGCCGGCGCGTCTGGCTTTCTCACCGTGAACCCCGCGCACGCTTTTGAAGGCGGCGTGGATCGCATCGACATCACGCGCAATTTCCTCCCGCACCTGCGCCAGACCGACGCGACCTTTGCTTACGCGAACAATTCTTTCGCCGGAATCAAACTTCGTCTCGGCGGCCATTTCGTTGCCAGCGACGACGCCCCCACGGACGGCGCGTGGGCCGTGTTTGGCAGCGCGGATTTTCTCCTCACGCAAAATCTCCAGGCCGGCGCGCAACTTTCCCACACGCGCTTCGCCGACTACGCGCCGGCGCTCGACGTGTGGCACCTCACCCCGCGCCTGGCCACCACGCTCTGGCGCGAACCCGACTGGACCCTCGGCCTCGACACGCGCGCCCACTGGATTCATCTCAGCACTCTCGCCAACGCCGGTCGCCGCGATTTTTTCTCGGTCGAACCCCGCCTTGTTTTCACTACGCCGCGCTGGGCCGTGGGCACATTCTTTTGGGCGGGCGCACAATCCTTTGCCCTCCGCGCCGACGGCTACACCCTTTTCAATCTCGCCGAGCGCCACACCGCCGGATTCGGCGGCGACGCGCGTTACGCCCTCACGCCGCGCACCGCGTTCGCGCTGCGTTATGCCCGCGAGGAATTCCGCGAACTCGGCGCGGGTAACAGCGCCGCGGCCAATAGTTTTCTTGGCACATTCGCCCTCACGTTTTAACAGTAGCCCGCACTCAAAATGAAAACCCTCCTCCTGCTCGCCCTCACCACCGCGCTCGTCGCGACCCCGCGCTCCGCTGCCGCCGCGCCGGCCGTGCCCGCGCCGCAACCCGCGACCCTCTCCGAACTGGACATCCGCGACGCCTACCACAAGTCCTACCGCTACGAGCGCTCGCAAAATTACGCCGACGCCATCAAGGCGCTCTCGCCCGTCATCACCGCGTTTCCGCAGGCCTACACGGTCAACCTCCGCCTCGGCTGGCTGAATTATCTCATCGGCACCTACGCCACCGCGCGCACGCACTACCAAACTGCGATCAAAACCGCGCCCGATTCCCTCGAGGCCAAGCTCGGCCACACGCTCCCGCTCCTCGCCCAGGAGCGCTACGACGAGGCCGAACTCGCCACCAAACTCGTCCTCCGCATCGACCCCAGTAACTACCTCGCCAACCTCCGCCTCGCCTTCGCCTACCGCATGTTGAAAAAAATCGAAGCCGCCGAAGACCTCCTCAACCGGATGCTCGTTCTCTATCCCACCGACATCAGCCTCCTCACCGAATACGCGCTCGTGAAACTCGCCAAAAACCAAAACCCCGACGCCAAGCGGGTCTTCAACGACATCCTCACCCTCGACCCCGAAAACGTCATCGCGAAGGCGCAACTCTCGAAGCTGTGAGCCACCTGCGACCGCCGCCGCAGACCACGGATTCCCTCTTCTTCAACTCTCTGTGCGCACCGCGTCTCTGTGGTCCAAATCCGTTTTCCCGAACGCCCAAAACGAGGACCACAGAGACGCGATGCACACCGAGAGGACTCTTCCGAATTCTCGTCCCGCGAGGTCGTTTTGTGGGAACGTCGCTGACCGGGAAGTCATGAGAATTGCCAACCACAACCGTCTTCCAGGGCACAAAATCCCGCGTCCCTTCCGCCCGATTCCGAAAGTCGGACGAAGCGCCACTACAAATTTTCCCTGAGTACCCGCAGCCTTCCAACGCAGGCCTTTCTAATGTTTCCTTAACCGTAGTGCCGCAGGTTCGGCGCTGTCCGAGCCGCCGCGATTGAAAAATCCTGTCAAACTGAATTCCCGTTGTGAAGAGCACTAGATGTGATCGTCAGTCGGAATCCCCGGCGGTCGTTTCTCTCATTAGCACCCGGCTTCAGCCGGGTGTGGTGACGCAGGGAAAACAAGAACCGCTTCAGCGGTTTCCCCGGCGCGTAAAACCGCTGAAGCGGTTCCACTGTAATGTCGGCCTCGTTCACCCGGCTGAAGCCGGGTGCTAATGAGAAGGCTGCGAAGTTTTCGTATCACGATTCAAAAAAAACGATCTTGCCGCGATCCATAAACCCCTTTCAGCGCCCGAAAATATTTTACTGACCTATGAAAAAGCTCGCCCACACCCACGCCCTGCTCCTCGCCCTCGCACTGCTCACCGCCGCTCCGGCACGCGCCCAAGTCCCGCAGATCATCCACTACCAAGGCCGCGTCACCGCCAGCGGCACCAACTTCGCCGGCACCGGCCAGTTCAAGTTCGCCCTCGTCAACGCCGCGGGCACCGCCAATTACTGGGCCAACGACGGCACCGCCGCGGGCGAGCCAGCCACGGCCGTTTCCCTCACCGTCACGAGCGGCCTCGTCTCCGTCCTGCTCGGCGACACCACGCTCGCGGGCATGACCACCGCCATCGCGCCGGCCGTTTTCGCCAACACCGAGGTGCGCCTGCGCATTTGGTTCACCGATGGCAACTCCGCGTTTCAACAACTCACGCCCGACCAACGCCTCGCCGCCGTCGGCTACGCGCTCGTCGCCGCGAC
>JAYVOY010000325.1:0-5378 GCA_043757645.1 Verrucomicrobiota bacterium | reverse complement strand
CTGCGTGAAGTCCTCGAGTTCGCGCACTTGCCGTTGCTGGCGGGCGGCGGTGTCCACGCTGGCGCGCAGTTCGGCGGGCGGAGTCGCGGGGGAATCGGTGAGGCGCGTGGGTTTGCCGAGGCCGGTGAGCAACGCTTGCAGCGCGGGCGCGGAGCCGGGGCCGGTGGTGGTGCCCTCGTTGCCGTAATTGAAATGAATCGCCTGCGCGAAGGCGTTCGTTTCGCCGAGCAAGGTCCGCGCGCGGTTGATTTCGAGTTCCACGGAAATGAAGTCCGGGGTTTCCCAAACGCCGGGTGCCGCGCCGCCGCGCCCGTCGTGCGGCGCGGGCGGGCCGGTGATTTTTGGCGTGGCGGAATATTCCACCACGAGCGTGCGCGGCGCGATGAGCGAGGCGATTTCGGCGTCGCCGAATTCGTGGAGCAGCGCGAAGACGTTGCGATAAATCGGCTCCTGCCAGAGTTTTTGCCGCGAATCGAAATAGCCGCTGACGAGCGCGGCGTGGATGCGTGAATCGACCGCCGCCGCGTAGAGCGCGAGGAGGCCGCCCTCGGCGTAACCGGCGACGCCGAGCTGCGGCTTGGGCGCGCTGTCGCCGAGGGCTTCATTCAAGCTCGTGAACCAGTCCACCGCGGCGAGAATTTTTTGCACTTCGTAGCCGATGACGTGACGGCCCATTTCGTAGGCCTGGCGGTAAATCCATTCGCGATGCGGCTGATTGGTGAAGCGTCCGACGAGCGTGTTTCCCGAGTGCGTGTCCTGCCGATTGACGAGCGTGGGGATGATGATTTGGCAGCCTTGCTCGGCGAGGCGGCGAGCGAGTTGCGCGGCGGGCGCGAGACCGGGCGCGAGGCCGAGGAGCATCTCGGGAGTCTGGTCCGCATCGGGAATCACGACGACGCGCGCGACGGGCGCGCGCTTGGGCTGCACGAAAAGTCCCTCGCCGTGAACGCCTTCAAACACGGGCCAGCGCACGGCGTAGGCGGTGTAGGTGTCCGTCTCCGCGGCTTTCGCGCCGGTGCTGGTGCTGCTGACGTATTCGAGCGCGGTGACCGGCACGCGGGCATCGACGACGCCGATGGCCTTGCGAAAGCGCGTGCGATTGGCGGCGATGGATTTTTCGTGGGCGGCGGGCGACGCGAAATCGCGTTGCCAGAATTTCGCGCGCGCGGCGAGGGAGTTCTCGGTTTCGCGCAGGAGAAAACGATCAATGCCCGTGACCATTTGCGCGGACAAATCGCCTTGGAGCAACAGCGGCTGGGTGCCGGCGAGGGGCTTGGGGTCTTGCGCGCGGAGCGGCTGCGCGTGGGCGGCGGTGAGGGCGAGGGCGAGGGCGAGCAGGCGGGACAGCGGGAAGCGGGGCAGGGGAGAATGGTGGGACATGGCGCGTAGCAGACAAAGTTTGCGGGGGGCGGGCAATGGGAAAGAGCGGGGAGAGATTTCTCCGAAAGAAATTTCGCGCGTTGAACCCCAGAACCCCGGGCGGAGCGCCGAGCACCGGCTCGGCGCGGATCATGGAGGTCTCGGCACTCGCCGAGCCGGTGCTCGGCGCTCCGGTTCCTGGGGAGGGAGTTCCTCGCGTTTCGGTGTTTCGCGCGCGAAATGGAAATCGCATTGGCACCCGGATGAAGGCGCAAGGAAGCAGTTAAAGCGGGGGGGCAAGACCTCAACGCAGAGGCGCGGAGAACGCGGAGGAGCGCAGAGATTCACACGGCCTCGCGCTTCATTTTGTGGTGACTCCACAAGTTTTTATCTCTGCGCTTCTCCGCGTTCTCCGCGCCTCTGCGTTGAAACGAGCCGCCGGCTTGCGCAGAACGTGTGGCGTTGCCCAAAAGACGAAAAGTTAGAGTCTCGTTACCTCGTCTCCTACAAGGCGTCGGACGGCGCGGAAATCCGCGGGCTAGAGGAGCGACTGGTAGATTTTGACGTACTCCGCCGCCGCGCCTTCCCACGTGAAACGCCCGGCCCACGCGCGGCCTTTTTCGACGCGGTGCGCGCGCGCCTCGGGAGTTTCGTCGAGCGCGTCGCGGATGCCTTTGGCGATGCTGTCCACCGAGGTGGGATCGACGAGGAAGGCGTTGCCACCGGCGACTTCGGGCATCGCGGTGGTGGTGGAGGTGACGACGGGCGCGCCCGCGGCCATCGCCTCGATCACCGGCAATCCGAAGCCCTCGCAGAGCGACGGGTAGGCGCAGACCGCGCAGGTCGCGTAGCCCTTCGTGAGGTCGCTGTCGCTGACGAAACCCAGCAGCGTGATGCCGGGCGCCTTGAGCAAGGCGGCGAGTTCGGGCTGGTCCTTGAACATCGCCTGCGGGCGGCCGGCGAGGCGCAGTTCGAGGTTGGGGCGTTCCGCGCGAAGTTTCGCGAATGCGGCGAGCAGGCGCGGGAGATTCTTGTGCGGTTGCCAGAGGTTGACGCCGAAAATCACGTTGGGATCGCGCGGGAGGTTTTTGAATTGCTCGAGTCCCGCCATCGGTTTGAGCGCGTTGTACACGCGATTGATGCGCGATTCCGGCGGGTGCAGGCGGCGGCGGATGCCGTCCACGACGTAATCAGAAACGGCGACGAGGCGCGCGGCGCGGCGCATTCCAGGCGCGCAGACGTATTGGAGATAGGCGCGAAAACTGCGGCTGAAACCGGCGGGATATTCGTAGAAGCCGACGTCGTGCATCGTGACGACGTGCTGGATGCCGAACCGGAAATACGGGCACGTCGTCAGCGGATGATGCACGAGCGAGCAGCCGCGCTTGCGGGCGTCGGATGACACGATGAACTGTTCCCACAATTGCGCCTTGGCGCGGCCCCAATCGCTGAAGGGCACCTCGATAAACTCGACGCCCGGCTGGTGCTTCCACGCGGCGACGCCGGGGAATCGGGAGTCGGCGTAAATCAGCAAATCAAAATCCCGCGGCGCGCGGATGATCGCGTCGTAGAGGTAATACGCCACGGTTTGCGTGCCCGTGGGTTTCAAGGTGCCGGAGAACCGCCCGTTCAAAGCCACCCGCTTCCGTCCCGTTGTCGCTGGTGCTGTCTGGTGATTGTCGCTCATACAACTGCGCCCGTCTTTTGTGTCTTGGGATGGTGCGCGGTAAAAGCCCCGGTTGCCAAGCACGGTTTGCGGGCGCGCCAGCACGGTTTGCGGGCGGTGAATCGGGTGTGATTAAACCCGAACTCCGAAATGGAAATGTGCCGAACGAATGCTCCCGCAGCAGGAGCGCGGCGTTCACGCCGCTTCCGCGTACGCGCGGTTGGTGGCGAAAGCAGGTCGCGGGTCATTGGCCGGCGAAGCGGCGTAAACGCCGCGCTCCGGACGCGTCGCCGCGAATCTCGCGCGCGCCGGTTTCGGAGTTCGGGCTAAACCGGAACGATGCAATAGGTAGGACCGCCGCCGTCTCGGCGGCTCCCGGCAAGGGAAGTCCGCGGGGGCAAATTGTCCGCGAGCTTTTGGCTCACTATTTAGTGAGCATTTGGGGCCGCGGAAAATCCGCGCTCTCGCTCTGTTCGGACGGTGTGAGCCGCCGGGACGGCGGCGGCCCCGCATCGGCCCCATGAACTGTGGGCGGGACGCCGGCCGGAATCCCACAGCGCGCAAATTTCCGCTGTCCGGCTGGCGCGCCGGCCAGCGGGGATTGCCGTTGACTTCACGGCGGCGCGCGGGTGTCAATTTCGGCCATGGCAACGCCGCTGGTTTCCCCCGATACGGTTTGGGAGGCGACCCGAGAAAATTTTTACTGGGTGCTCCACGATCCCGTTTCCCACGCGCATCACACGGCGTCGCTGGTGATTTTTTTCGGCCTGACGGGTTTCATGCTCAAGGAAATGGTGGCGGCGTATAATGCGCGCAATCTTTACACGGCGCCGATTGTGGCGCTCACGCCGGTGGGCCTGGGCTTGATCCTGGCGGGGATGTCGTGGGCGGAGGTTTATTGGTTGCCGGCGGCGCGGGATGTGCCGAGTTGGCTGGTGATGGGCATCGGTGGAGCGCTGACTTTTTTCGGCGCGGTGGTGCCGGTGAGCGCGAAAATTTTGAAGGGTGGCTATCTCGGAATGGCCTCGGCGTGGATCACGACGCTGGCGGTGACGGTGGTGTCGTTGTATGCGGCGGCGCTGTTTTACGAGGGCATCAATCCCAACGTGGGCAAGGTCGTGCGGCACCACGGGACGGTTGCGTTTCGGAGCAAACCCGAGGTCCCGTGGCAAGCGCTGGGGCGCACCCGTCCGGCGTTGCTGGTCGGCTCGGAGGTGCGAACCGAAGAAGGCTCCACGGTGGTTTTGAAGCTGGGGCGGAGAAATCATCTGGGTCTCGGGCAGAATTCGCAGGTGCGCATCATGGGCTTCGGGGAAAAAGGCGCGCTGGAAATGGAACGCGGCAAAATCATCGGCTCGGTGTCGCAGTACGAGCAGGCGACGTTTCAGGTGCGGACCGACTCGGCGCGCGTGAATGTGAACGTGGGATTGTTCATGGTCACGGTGGACGCGGCGCGGAACACCATCGTCACGGTGGCTGAGGGCGCGGCGGATATCATCGGCGCGCAGGCGTATTCGCGGACGGTGACGGTGGCCAGGGGGCAGGCGAGCACGTGCGCGATGAGCAGCCAGCCGCTGAACACGCGCGCGGCGCTGGCGAATTTGTTGAAGGACTTGGAGGCGTTCCGCACGGCGCTGGGGAATCCGTACGATCCGAAGCGGCGCGATGTGACGGAGAATTTTTGAGGTAGGCGCGTAGCTGCGGTGGCCCCAAGTACGGAGTCCCGGCTGCAGCCGGCGGGGCGTTCGTCGTGGCCGGAGGCGTTGGGAACTCGCCGGATTGCCGCTGTGCGAACGCCCCGCCACCTGAAGGCGGGACTCCGTGCCAAATTCTCCCGCGCCCGCGCGTTTTTTGCAGATTCCCTTTGTCCCTCCGCGCGGCCAGCGCTTAGAGTCCGCGCCCACGTGATGAAGGTTGCCTTTGATTCCATCGAAAATGTGCTCGCGGATTTGCGCCGCGGAAAAATGGTGGTCGTGGTCGATGATGCCGACCGCGAGAACGAGGGTGATTTGGTGCTCGCCGCTGAGAAGGTCACGCCCGCCGCGGTGAATTTCATGGCGCGGTACGGGCGCGGGCTGATTTGCGTGCCGACGGTGGCGGAGCGGTTGAAGCAGTTGGGCATCGAACAAATGGTGGCGCAGAATCGCGAGAGTTTTCGCACCGATTTTCAAATCAGCGTCGATGCGGCGAAGGGGATTTCCACGGGCATCAGCGCGGCGGATCGGGCGCGGACGATTTGCGTGCTGGCCGAGCCGACAGCAGTGCCCGAGGATCTCGTGCAACCGGGCCATGTGTTTCCGCTGCGCGCCAAGCCGGGCGGCGTGTTGCAACGCGCGGGGCACACGGAGGCCGC
>JAYVOY010000324.1:0-5386 GCA_043757645.1 Verrucomicrobiota bacterium | reverse complement strand
GCGTTGACGGCGATGCGTCCGAGTTCGTCGGGCGCGAGGCTGGCGAGGTCGGTGCCGGCGCGGCAGAACGGGGTGCGGACTCCATCCACGATGACCAGGCGACGCGTTTTCATGAGGCGGCCTCCAGGGGTTGTTGTGTGTTCTCTGCAAGGTTGGACAACGCGGGGGCGGGTTTCGTTCCGCCATTTCGCGCGAGGGAACCGGGGCGGTTATCGAGGATTTTGTTTTCCTTGAGTTGCACGCCGACGCCCTGACGGCGGCGGATTTCCTCGGCGTCGTGGAATTGGATGCGATTGGGGTGCAGCTCGGCGGCGGCGAAGAGGCGCGCGCGGAGATCGTGCGTGAGGCGGGCTTCGTCCGCGCCGTTGATTTTTTGGACATGGAGAATGAGTTCGTCCACTTCGTGGGGATCATCGTTGTGCTTGCGGAGTTCGAGTTGCCACGAGCCGACGTCGTCCACGTTGTCGAGGACGTGCTCGAGTTCGTTGAAGTCCACGAGCGTGCCTTTGAGTTTGTCGAATTGAACGCTCTTGATCTCGGTGCTGCGCGAGATGTTGCCGACGAGGCGCGGCACGGTGCGACCGCAGCCGGGGCAGCGTTCGTGGGTGAGGCCGCCATCAATGTAATCGCCGGTGCGGTAGCGGATGACGACGGTGCCGCGGCCGTCGAGCGGCGTGAAAACAATCTCGCCGGGCTGGCCCGGCGGCACGAGGCGGCCGGTGCGCGGGTCGATCAATTCGACGATGCCGAGGTCGGGGTAGAGGTGAAAGCCAGGTTCGCATTTGCCGAAGGAACCGGCGCATTCGCCCCATGCCATGCGGGCTTCGGTGAAGCCGTAGGTGCTCACGATGTCGAGTGTCGGGGAGCCGAGTTCGGCGGCGAGGTTGACGAGTTTGCGGCGCATTCCGTCGGGGACTTTTTCGCCGCCGAGGACGAGGCGTTTCAGATTTTCGAGGCGCGCGCCTTCCTCCGCGGCTTGGTGGAGGACGTGATAAAGAAACGTCGGCATGCCAATGAGCACGTCGGGTTTGAGTTTGCGAATGAGGCGGAGATTACCCTCGGTGCCCATGACTTTGCCGCCGCCGGTGCTGGTTTGAAAAACACCGAACTCGACGCCGCCGTAGTGGGTTTGCCAAAAGGCGAGATGCGGTGCGAAGGGGAAGAGATTGAGCAGGCGGTGGTCGGGCGCGGCGCCGCAGATTTCAAAGACGCGTTTGCCGGTGGTCGCGAGATTCGCGAGGTCGTGGCGCGTGAAGAGAAACGGAATCGGCTCGGCGGAACGGCCCGTGGTGCTGGTCATGAACACCGGGCGAAACTCGGCGTCGAGCGCGCGGCGGACGGATTCGCGACCGTGCAGAAGCGCGTGGAAAATATTCGCGGGACGGCGGGACAAAACTTTTTCGTCGGGCAGCACGAGAAATTCGCGGATGCGGTTCGGATGCTCGGGGCTGGAGCTGAGGTCGAGTTTCGAGGTGAGCGGAAGTTGGTCGAGATCCTCGAGGGTGCGGAGGTCGTCGGGGTGGAAGCCGTGCTCGTGAAACAGCGCGCGATAATGCGCGGAGAACGGGACCACAACGTCGCGCAGGTAGCGGCGGAGTTTCTCGGCTTGCAGCCGGCGCACGGTGGCTTCAGGCAGCGTGTGCCATTGGGTGGTGAGCAGGTTGGGGTTCATGGTTCGGCTCCTTTCGTTGGATGAGGGCCTTGATGTCGCGGAGGTGTTCGGTGGCGACCTGCCGGCCGACGGCGATGTATTTCTCGGGCCGCGCGAAGTCGTGCCAGCGGGCGTCCCACGCGAGCGGGCGGAGGACGAGATCGGCGTCGCGGCAGCTCTCGGCGGCGACGCGCATTTGCGCGCCGTAGAAGCTGGACACGAGGTTGTCGAGGATGTTGCCGCTGGCGAAATAGTTGAGGTGGTGGTTGATGAATCTAAAAAGATTGAAGCGCTTCGTGTCGGCTTCCGCGTGTTCGCGTTTCATTTCCTCACGACATTGCAGATACGAGGGCGGCGGGATGGTGTTCACGGCGATGATGCGTTCGATGCCCATTTCGCGGAGCACATCAACGGGCAGCGGATCGGAGATGCCGCCGTCGATGTAGTCGTGACCGCCAATGTTCACGGGCACGACGACGCCGGGGATCGCGATGCTGGCGTGAACGGCGCGGGCGATTTCGCCGCTGGAAAAAACCGTGCGACCGAGGCTGCCGAGTTGCGTGGCGACAACGTGCAGGGGAATCACGGTGTCCACGAACCGCGCGTCGCCGAGGGAGCGTGTCAGACGGCGCTTGATCGCTTGCCCCGCGATGAATCCGCGGCGCGGTGGAATCACGGGATCGATGAGGCGCAGCATCCCGGTACGCCCGCCGACCTCGTGCGCGAGGTGGTCGAGTTTGTGACCGTCGAGTCCGAAGGCCCAGAGCGCGCCGACGTAAGCGCCCATGCTGCAACCGGCGATGACGTCGATGTCGATGCCGTTTTCCTCGAACACTTGGATGACGCCGACGTGCGCGAAGCCCTTGGCGCCGCCGGAGGAGAGGACGAGGCCGACTTGGCGGTGGCCGATTTCGCGCGCGAGCCGGCGGAGATCGGAGTCGAGCAAACGATGGGTCCACGCGCCGGGATCGATTTCCGCGCCGACCGCCGGAGCGTTGCGAATGAAGCCGGTGCGATAGCCCGCGAGGGGTTTCAGCGATTCCTCGGGATCGTGCGCGCGCTCGTCGTTGGCGAGGCAGACGAGGGGTTTTAGATGCGCGAGTTCACCGCCGGGCGCGGCGTGAACCAGGCGGGCGAAGCGATTGAACTCGTAGTACTCCGTCGCGTCCTGACGCAGCAACAGGCAGCTCAGGTCCGAGCGGATGACGCATTCCTCGACGAGCGGCGGCGGCGTTTCGTGGCCGAGATCGAGAATGACGTGGGTGAAATGCCGCCGGAGATGATTCACAAAAGTCGCCATCAGCGCGGCTTCGTGCGGGTCGTGGCCACCGACGATTTTCAGGCGTTCCACGCCGGTGGGGAGGGCTTCGAGATTGTCGGCCAGAGCGAAGCCGTCCTCGGAACGTCGCCGAAGCAGGGGCCAATCCTTGAGTGCCAGCGTGGTTCCGGCGGGAACCACCTGCACGATGAGAATTGGCGCCCCTGTTTCGGCTTTAAGAAAATGCGCGATGCGGGTCGCGATGAAGTTGCTGTCGAGGGAACCGCTGAAGGAGGAAATCGTCACCACGCCGCCGCCGCGGCCCGCCCCGCGTCCGTGGCCCCGCAACCCGCCTCGAGAAAGGCTGCCAGCCAGCTTCTCCTCAAGGCATCCCCGCAAATTTGTCGCCCGTGCGTTCATATTCTTTGACGCTTGGCGACGGGAGCAGGTGATCGGCTTCCGACTATCCTGAGTTTTTCAGCATCACACTGGCCGCCGCCGGATTTGCTGTTTTCATGGTTTGCTTAACGATTAGTTACTCTTCAACTCTGAATAAGAGTAAGCCTGTATTGGATAACGGTCAAATGGCGAGATGCTTGAGGGGGAATTGGCGGCGCGGGCGCGACGGGTGATTGAGACTGTCGGCGCACCGTGGAAGGGGAGTTCGCCGGGGCGCGAAATTTGATTCGGAGCGCGGCCCTCTGGGCCGCGGCGGCTTCGCATTCGCCGTGGTGTTGGAATGTTTTCCGGCGCCCTCTGCGCGGGTGGCCGCTGCGGGCGGGACGCCCGCGCTCCCGCGCAATCGCAGCCGCGCTTAACGCGCGAATGGCGACGGCGGGATGAGCTTCACCAACTCGCGTGCCTGCGCGTGGGTGAGCACTTCTTCGTTGAGTTCGATCAGCGTCCACTTCTCGGGGAACTCGTATTTCTCGCGGGGCTTGAGCGTGACCTCGGGGCTGAGGGGTTCGAGTTCGGCGATCTGCTCGTTGAAGTACAACTCCACGGAATTGCCGCCGTCGCTGTAATTTCCCTTCGGCGAATACGGAAAATATTTCACGAACAGCAGCAAGCCCTTCACGTAAGCGACCCAGCCCGCGTCGCTGTCCGCGCCGACCTTCGTCGCGGAGCCTTCCATCTTCGCGACGAGAACGCCGTTGAGCACTTGCACTTTGGGCGAGGCGGGCGTGGCCCCGTCATAAGTGTCCTTGCCCTCGACCGTCTTGTGGAGCGACCAACCCGCCTTGAAGCGGCTCTTGCGATTCAACGGCAGCAGCGCGAAGCCGCCGCCGACGCACAGCGTGCGATCCCACAGGCAAAACGTCGTGTCGCGCTCAGATGTGTTGATCATGCGTTGCGTGATGCCCACATCGCCGCTGTCGGGCGCGATGAAAATCTCCTTCTCCATTTGAATCCCGAGATTCGTGTCGTTGGGACTGATGACTTTCACCGCGTGGCGGCGGGCCATCCATTCGTATTTGCCCTTCCACAGTTGCACGTGATCGGGAATGCCGCGCAGTTCCGGCCCGAGATCGCATTGGTAACCGCCCATCCAAAAATCCTCGCTCGTCGTGCCAGTGGTTTTTCCAAAACTCGCGGGATTCTCGAACAAAATATTCTCCCCGTTGAAACCGTAGAAAGTCACGCGCCCGCCGACCGCGGGAGTGACCACCAAGCGCACGCGCCCCGCGTTCAAAATCAGGCTCTCCTGCCAGCCGCGATACGTCTTCACCTCGAGCGGGCGGATGACGTCGCCGGCGGATTCCTCCGCGGCGAACGCGCTCGAAACACCCAGCCAGACGGCGGCAAACAGACTTCCGTAAAAAATTCCACGCATATCGGCGTGCAGGCTAACAGGGCGGCGGGGCCTTTCCAGACGCAAGTTTTGGGCGGGGCAAACGGGCGCGTTCGGACACTGCCCCGGGACCGTGCCACGCCGCGTCCCGGAGGAATTTTCCAGACGCGCCCAGTTCCCGCCCGCCCGCAGAATGATGGTTACAGGATCACGATTTTGCACCCATGATTGGGCGCTCAACTTCAGCGGCGAGCGTGCCTGCACCAGCCTCTGCGGTGGTCTCGAAAACTTAGTCGCACCCAAAATGAAACCCAGCGCCCAAGCCACCGCCGCGCGCCTCGCGCGGCTCACGAACTTGTGTCCGCGCCTCGCGCTCGTGCTCGGCAGCGGGTTTCAAGGCGTGCTCGCGGCGGTCGAAGTGGCGGATGAAATTCCCTACGCGAAGCTGCCCGGATTTCCCGAGCCGACCGTCGCGGGGCACGGTGGAAAACTCGTGCTGGGAAAACTCGCCGGCGTGCCGGTGCTGCTGCTGTGCGGGCGCGCGCATTATTACGAGGGCCATTCGCTGGACGACGTGACGTTCGCCGTGCGCGTGCTGGCGGCGTTTGGCATCCGCGATCTCGTGCTCACGAATGCTGCCGGCGGCATCAACCGGCGGTTTCGCGCGGGCGATTTCATGCGCCTC
>JAYVOY010000323.1:0-5393 GCA_043757645.1 Verrucomicrobiota bacterium | reverse complement strand
TCGGCACGCTGCCGCCCGTGCTGCTGCAAAACGCGCTGCGCGACAAACACGCCCCGGTGCGCGAACACGCCGTGCGGCTCGCGGAGAATTATTTGAAGCACGACGCGTTGCTCACCAGCTTGCTGGAACTTGTCAACGACGAGGCCGTGCGCGTGCGCGTGCAACTCGCCTTCTCGCTCGGCGAAAGCGCCTCCCCGCGCGTCGCCCCCGCGCTGCGCGCCCTCGCGCAACGCGACGCCGCCACGCCCGGAATGCTCGTCGCGCTCCTGAGTTCCGCGCCGCAACACGCCGACGTCAAACAGTGGCAGGCCATGCACAAAGGCGAGCAACGCGCCGTGAACACGCTGCCGCCGCCGAAGCTCATCACCAACGCCGACCCCGATCGCGCGAAGGTCGTCCTCGCCTACGCGGGCGTGGCGAAACTCACCGGCGACGCGACGCGCGGGCATCCGCTTTACACGGCGTTGTGCGCGGTTTGTCATCGTTTGAAAAACGAGGGCGTCGAACTCGGCCCCGACCTCGGCACCATCGCGGGCAAGCCCGCCGAGCAGTTGCTCGAGGCCATTCTCGATCCCAGCCGCGCCGTCGAGGAACGTTACCTCGCGCAAACCCTCACGCTGAAAAGCGGCGCCGAACTCACCGGCCTCGTCGTCGAGGAAACCGTCAACAGCCTCACGCTCAAGCTCACCACCGGCACCGAAGTCATCCTCCGCGGCACCATCGCCAAACGCGTCACCAGCACGAAATCCCTCATGCCCGACGGCCTCGAAAGCGCCCTCACCCCGCAGCAACTCGCCGACGTGCTCGCGTGGATTCGCGCAATCTAACCGAGTCACACAACGTAGCCCCATCACGCCGTGACTGGGCTTTCTGCCGTCCAGTTGTGGCGCAACTGGACTTCCATCATGTCGCACCAACCCAACAACATCTTCGCCGGAACGCAGGTGATCGCGCTGATCGAGGTGCGCGGAACGAACGACGCGCTGGTGCATCCACGGGGCGCGGTGGGCGTGGTCACGCGCACTCCGGCGGGCGCGAACGAACGGCACTTCCTCGTGCGTTTTCCCGATGGATTCGAGGCGTCGCTCACGCGCGAACAGTTGGAGGTTTTGAACCTGGGGTTAACCCGGATTGATGGACACCTTGGAGGCGATGCGCTGAGCCGAAAGCGCACATGAACAAGGGACTCAAATGGCGATCGTTACCGCCTGCCGATGGCACGTAGCGCCGCCGTCCCCGGCTGCGAGTTCGGGCACCGTCCCGGTGCGAGTTCCTTCCGTTTAACAAACAGCTACTGGCGGCGAGACGCCGCCAGAACTCGCAGGCGGGGACGCCTGCGCTACAATCGCGGCGGGACGCCTGCGGCACGTGATTTGCCCATGCCGAAAGTTTCTTCAATGCCCATTACTGCATAGTCGCTCGGAGCATGGCTCCAGTCCGCCAGAGATATAATGCGGAAGGATAAAGGTCTGAATGGTGATGGGGATTGCCTGCCGATGCTCACTTGGATCATGCTCCTGAAGTTCCTCGCTGACTTGGAGCTTCAGCGCGAGGGGAAATGGAAGCTTGTTAACCCAACGAAATCGACACCTCGCTCACCTCACCCCCAGCCCCTCTTTCCCATTGATGCGGAGAGGGTAGCCGCACGGAAGGGAAAAGGATTCAAGCCCGCCATCGAACCGTCGTATCTCTGGTGCGATTGGGCCGCCAAGGCCGACGGCATTACCGGCGACGGATGGGAGAAAGGCTGAAGTCACTTTAGCCCGAACTCCGTGATGAGAATGCACGGAACGAACCGTGCGCTGCGGCAGGCGCGAACGCTTGTTCCAGCGGATTCCATTTCGGAATTCGGGTTGAATGTCGCGGCGGAGGGCGTTGCGGGTGGCGGCTTGGGCGGCGATGGTTCCGAGGCTGGCTCCGGCGTGGTTGGTTCGGCTCCCGGGGCTTTGTTCTTGGCGTCGTAGGCGGCGATGGCTTCACTGAAGTCTTTGATTTTGCCAGGGGTGTGATGCGGGGAGGATGCCGATGGGCGGGCGTCATTCTCGCCGGGGACGAGCCGCTGACTCTTTTCACGCGCTGTGGGTTTCCACCAATGGCCCGCTTTCGCGACGGCAATGCGCGCCGGGCATTTCAGGAATTCTCCGCGTGGCCAATTCGCGGACGTGTTTGCGGCGGTCACGCCGTCGCGGCGGTGTTCGCGGGGGAGGGGCATCCGTTTCGAGGCGTTTGCGTACCTTACGTTCCATAATATTTCCACCACAAAAGCGTAACAATCTCTTGACGCTGCCAAAACGGCACTCCTAGGATGCGACACGGTTCTGACGCGCACTCGCGTTTGATCAACTGGCAGTCAACCGCCGGGAAAGGGTGAGATGTATTGGCCCCAAGTTTCCGGATAGCACAAAGAAATATGGCGAGCGGCAAGGTCAAATGGTTCGATAATAAAAAGGGGTTCGGCTTCATTGAAGGCGAAGGTGGCAAGGATGTGTTCGTTCACCACACGGCGATTGACGCCAAGGGTTTCAAGACTCTGACCGAAGGCGAAATCGTCAGCTATGAGTTGATCACGAGCGACAAGGGGATGAAGGCGCAGAATGTCCAGCGCGCCCAGCCTTAGCCGTAACCGTGCAATTGATGGAGCGCCGCCGTCTCGGCGGCTCACGGTGTGGGAAGTCCGCGCGGGCAATTCGCACGGCCGCTTTTGGTTCACTGTTCAGTGAACATTTTGTGCTGCGGAAAATGTGTGCCCGCGCCCCGTTTGGACGGTGTGAGCCGCCGAGACGGCGAGACGGCGGCGGTCCTACCCACTGCATGGTTACGGCTTAGAAGCGCAAGCTGGCCAACCGGCGGCGGGTTTTGAAGTCGGAGGGAGCGAAACTGCGGCGGGTTCAGTCGGGTCTTTCGCTGTGGGGCACGGAGGTTTTTCACACCACTTTTTTCCGCGCGCTTCCTTTGTCCCGTCGGCCGCGTCAGAGTTCCCGCATGAGCGACTCCGCCAGCCAGCTTGTTTCCAGTCTCTACGTTCACGTGCCCTTCTGCGCGCAGAAGTGCGAGTACTGCGCCTTCTTCTCCGAGGCCGCGAGCGGTGAGTTGATCAATCGCTACGTCGCGGCCCTCGTGCGCGAATTGGAACTCGTCGCCCCGACGCTCGCGCCGCGCACGATTTTCTTCGGCGGCGGCACCCCATCCCTGCTGAATCTGCGCCAATGGGAAACCGTGCTCGGGGCGATGGAACGTCTGAAATTGCTCGGCGCGGACGAATGGACCGTCGAATGCAATCCCGCCACGGTCTCGCTCGACAAGGCCAAACTCCTCCGCAGCTTCGGCGTCAACCGCATCTCGATGGGCGTGCAATCGCTCGATGAACAACTGCTCGACCGCCTCGGGCGCGTTCACAGCCGCGAGATGGTTTTCAAATCTTTCGACACGTTGCGCGCCGCCGGTTTCGAGAACCTCAACGTGGACCTCATGTTCGCCATCCCCGGCCAGACGCTGGAGGTCTGGCAGCGCACGCTGGCCGAAGCCGTCGCGCTCGGCAGCGAACACCTGTCCTGTTACGAGGTGATCTACGAGGAGGACACGCCGTTGTTTCACCAACTGAAAGCGGGCGAATTTGCCGTCGATGAAGCGCTCGCCGCCGCGATGTTCGAGGAACTCATCGCGCGTTCCGCCCATGCCGGCTTGCGCCAATACGAGGTTGCCAATTTTGCCCGCGACCACCGTGCCGGGAGCACCGCAGCATCGGGGAAAGCCCCGGGGGAATTCCCCGCCTTCGCCTCCCGGCACAACATCAACTACTGGCGCGGCGGCGAATTCCACGGCGTCGGCCCGAGCGCCACCGGCTATGTCGGCGGCGAACGCACGAAGAATTGGGCCAACACCCAGCTCTATTGCGAGCAGCTCGAGGCTGGCCGCCGCGCCATCGAAAGCCGCGAGAAATTGCCGCCACTCGGGCGCGCCGGGGAAACCGCCGCGTTCGGTCTGCGCATGAACAGCGGCTGGCCCTTCCAACAATTCCAAACGGTGACCGGCTTCGATCTCCGCACGGAATGGACCGCGGAAATTCAGGAGCTCGAGGCGTGCGGCTTCGGCGCGCGTTCCGACGACCGCTTCCAACTCACGCCGCTGGGCCTGCGCTACGCGGATTTCGCCGCCGAGAAATTCCTGCGCGTCTGAGCCGTAACGATGCAGTAGGAGCGCCGCCGTCTCGGCGGCTCCCGGCGGGGGAAAGTCCGAGGGGGCCAATTGTCCGCGCGCTTTTGGTTCACCATTCAGTGACCATTTTGGGCTGCGGAAAATCCGCGCTTCCGCCCCGTTGGAACGGTGTGAGCCGCCGGGACGGCGGCGGTCCGCCCATTGCATCGTTACCGCCAAGGCCGGCTGCCGAAACTCTTCGGCTGGAACTGGGCGACACGCCTCACAGTGCGCGCGACAGCCAGGCGTCGGGGATGGGCGCTTTCGGCACGCCGGGGCCGGAGAGTTCGAGCCTGGGAGCGAGGCCTTTCCAGGTGAAGTCGGGGTGCGGGTAGCCCCACATGAGTTCGACTTTGTGCGGACGCAGACGGAGATCGGTGAAGACGACTTTGAAGGCGTGCCTGCCTTTCCCGAGCGCGACGGACCAGGTGCCGTGGCCCTGCCAGCGGACGGCGGGATTCCATTCGCGGCCATCCACGAAGACGCGCAGGTCATAGCCGCAATCCACGTCGGGGAAGCAGTATTCGCGCGGCGTGTGGAAGGTGTAGGTGCCGTCGGCGGGCACGTCGAGGTAGCCTTCGTAACGCAGGCCGAATGCGCCGTCAGTTTTGCGCGCGCTCACATCCATCAGCTTGCTCACGGTGCCGGTGGACTTCGCGGGAATGGTCAGCGAACGCACCAGCAGTTCGGTCCAGACACCCTCGTAGTATTCGTATTTCAGTCCGGGCAAAGTCTGGCGCGGTGCGATTGCGGGCGCGGGCGCTTCCTTGCGATAGACGGCGGAGTAAATCACGGTCGCGTGCGTGCCATCCTGCTGCCAGATGTCCTCGGTGACGCCCTTGCGAAACGCGCGCGTCTTCAGGCGGCACGTCGCGTTAACCGTGAACGGCGCGGTGTAGCGCGCGGACTTGGGCGTGGGGCGCGAGCCGTCGAGCGTGTAGCGGATGTCCACACCGGCCGTCGCGCACGCGAGCGTGACCTTCATCGTGTCGGTGAAAACATTTTCGCCCGGTGAAATCACCACCGGCTTGATGGGCCGGTAAATCAGCGCGTCCGCCATCATTTTCCCATTTTCGATGTGAAAGGTGAAAGCCACGGCTTTTTGTTTCCACGACGCGGCACCCGCGCGAATCGCCGTGCAGTCGAGCACCACGCCGTAATCGCCCACGACGAGCAGAAAGGGCAGCGCGGGCGTCCCG
>JAYVOY010000322.1:0-5419 GCA_043757645.1 Verrucomicrobiota bacterium | reverse complement strand
GGGTGGGTGGCCAGCGCCAGTTCCGTCCCCGCGGCGCGAATGCCGCGCGCGCCGAGATGGAACTGCGCCAGCACGCGATCCAACTGGCCGTTGAGTTGCGCGCCCAGCGGGCCGAGGGCCTCATCCCACAAGGCGCGCTGCTCGGCGGCGTTGGGTCGCATCACGTCGAAACGCAGACTCGCGCGCCGCGCCAACAGGAGCGGCTCGCGACGATTGACGAGGATCAACCCGCCGACGGTTTCGAGAAACGGAATCAATCCGCGCGCGGACTCCGGCTCGGCCTCTTCGGCCTCCACCAGCAGCGCGCTGCGGCTGAGCACGGCTTCGCGCTGCCAGAGTCGCGCGAGCGCGTCGCGTTCCGTCGCGCTCGCGGGGAGGTCGGCGGCGCGGAGCGCGTGCAGTTGCAGCCCGAGGAGAGCGCTCACGGCAGCGGCCACGGCGCGGCGATCATCGGCGTCGCCTTCGCGCAGTTGGATGATCGGGCGGGGCCGCTGCGGCGACGCGCCCGCCCAGTCATTCGCGATGCGGCGGGCCAGCGCGGCTTGCGTCGGCGGCAACGATTCTTCCGCCGACACGCGATGCACGAGGCCTTGCAGGCGATCGTCGAGGTACTCGACACCGGTGAGAAAATGCAGCACGCGCTCGTCGAGGCGCAGCGGCGCGGCAGTGAGGACGTCGCTCGTTCCGAGTTCGAGCAAGCGCCAGCGCCGCAGCGGCGCGGCGGGTGTGAGCGCGCTCCAATGCGCGCCGGGCAGCGCCGCGAGCGCGAGGCTGAAGGTCGGGGACTCGCGGTTCGGCTCGCCCCGCGCCGCCGCGCACAGTGGGCCGAACGAGGCGTCGAGTTCGCGGCCCGCGCACAACAGCAGCACGTCGCGTTCGAACGGCGACAACGCGAAGGCCGCGCACAAGGTTTGCAACGCCGACGCGGGTTCCGTTGCGGTTTCGCCCGCCGCTTCCGTTGCGCCCACTGCGCTGAAATTTTCTGGTGCCGATTCCGGTTGCATCGCCTCCGCGCCCGCGTGGTCGCGCGCCGCGGCGGCCCGCTCCAGCGCGAGGCGCACGCGTTGCAGCGCGGCCAGCAGATGGCGCTGATTGGCGGCGAGCCAGTCGTCGGCGTTCGCGTTCGCGTTGGTGGGCGCGGGGTTCATGCGGGAATGGAAATTCTTTGCGCGGGATCAAACGTCGGCACCGCGCCTTCCGGTCGCAGGATGAAGAGGCTGTCCACGCCAGCGACGCGCAGGCGCGCGAGTTGCGACGTGCCCTTCATCGTTGCCGGCAGCGTGTTGCGGAAAACGACCTGGCCGGTCGCGTCCACGATTGGCGGGGGCGCGGGAAATTCGGGCGTGCCGGTCAATTCACGATCCCCAATCACGAGCGAAACTTTTTGGCCGCGTTGAATCAGCGGCGCACACGTGAGCCGGATGATCGGGAGGGAACTCGCGTCGGTGGTGAAGCGTGGCTTGGTCGCGCCGGTCGTCGCGAATTCCGGCGCGACGGTCACGGAGACTTCATTCGTCGCGGGGGCGTCGGACGCGCCCGGCGCGCCGAGCCGCACGGCGACGCGATAAGCCCCGGCGGCCCACTGGGGCGCGGCTTTTTGCAAATTCACCTCGAGTCCGGCATCGGCCAATTGCAGCGCCGTGTCTTGCGCGCGTTCGGTTTGGAGCGTGTTGGCGTCGAGCCTCGTCACGCCGGGATCGAGGCCCGCGGAACGGAGCGTGAGCTCAAGGGCGAGCTGGACGTGGTGAAAAACGACGGTGAGTTCGCCGTCGCCGAAGTGGTGGCCGAAGAGGCGGAGCTTGTCGAAATTCAGCCCGGCGCGCACGGAGGGTTGGACGTTGGCGGGGCGCGCCGCGACGAGCGTGGGCACGGGCGGCAGCAGGTTCGCCTGCACCGCGACGCCGAAATCGCCGGGGCCGCGCTGGAGCACGGGCGGCGCGGAACGCACGGCGCGGCGGCTTTCGAGCAACACGACGGACACTTGATAGACCGCCGTGGGCCGATAGTGGGTTTGCAGCGCGCTCCACAATTTCGACAACTCCTCGGGGCTCATGAATTGCGGCGTGATTTTGAGCGGCTCGAATTGGTCGGCGAGTGGCGCCGCGGCGAGCGCCTGCGCCAACGCGGCGGGCAGGCCGGAGACCGCGCTGCCATTGAGTGTCGCGCGAATCGCGTCGCGACTGAGGCCGGGTGTTTCGTGCAACGTTTGCATCGCGAACCCGAGCAGAATCTCCGCGTGCAAATTATCCGCGCCGTACGCGGTGAGCAGGTAATGAAGATTCAGCGCGAGCGGCGGATTGGAAACGGATTGGCCGCTGCGATCGCGCGCGGCGAGGCCCTGGTTGCTCCAGCCGGTGTTGGGCGTGACGAGATAGAGAAAGAGGTTGAGCTGGTTCGGGTCCGCGCCGTTGGCCGCGACGACGCGATCCGGCGGAAGCGCGCTGACGGAGGGATTGCCCGCGGCGCTCGCCCAGTCGCTCTGCGCCAGGCCGCTTTCGAGCAGGCCCTTCAGCACGGCGGTGACGGCGGCGATGGCGAGTGCGGTGCTCATCGGCGGCCTCCTGACGTGCGATGAAGGTAGTCATCCAGGCCCATTCGCGCGGGGGTTGCCGACGCGGGCCGTGCGGGCGCGGGAGGCGTCGTCGCGCGGATTTCGATGCGGCCAATGGTGACGTGAATGGGCGGCGGCACGGTCGCTTCCGCGGCGGGCGCGACGGTCGCGACGGAGGCCACGCGCGGTGCGGGCGCGAGGTCGGCTGCGGATTGAGCGCGGCGCGGCGCGGGCGATTTCGTGGCGTGAATCTCCAGCGGCTTCCGCGCCGACGGCGGTGATGACGGTGGTGCGAACGCGGCTGGGCGCGCGGCGGCGGCGTGGAGAAGTGGTTCGGTGGATGGTGGCAAAATGCTACCCAGCTCCGCACGCGTTGGGTTGGGCGGCGTGCTGGATCTGTTCGCGGTGGGTGCCGCGCGCAAAGTGTCTTCGGTCGCAAGAGCCGTCGCGAATTCCCCCGCGGAGGCGGCTCGCGTGGGCGCGGGCTGATTCCCGCGCGCCAAATTTTCCGCCCACCCGCCCGCGGAATCGCCGGAGGAATCACGCGGCGTGGTTGGAATTTGCACCACCGATTCCACGCGTGACGCAAACTGCGACGGAGCCGCGTCAATCGGCGGCGCGACCCAGTCGCGCGCGCTCGGGTCGCGCGGATTTCGCGGCGTGGGCGCCGTCGAGTTTTCCGGCGCGGCCGCAAACCGGGTCGCGGTTTGCGCCGCCGCGCGCGGCGGAGATTCTTCCTCGTTTGCGAAATTTGCGTCGGCAATTGGCGGGTGCGGTTGCTCCGTTTCGAAGCGCGACGGAAATCGCGGGCGCACTTCCGCGGTGGGCGACAGCGCGCGCTGGACGAGGTGCGTGAGGAAATCGCTCATGCGCGGATCATCTCCAAATAAGCCCGCCGCCGCTGCGGACTCAGATTCAAAATCTCCGTCTCGCTCCAACCGTGGGCGACGGCCAGTTCGTGAACCTCGCGCAACAATCGCGACGCCCACGCGGTGAGTTCCGCCAGGAAGAAACCGGCGATGTCGAAGCCCGCTTCCCACGCGTGCCGGCACGCCGGGCAATGAACGCCGAGCCGCACGTCGGCGAGCGGATCAAGTTCGGCCATGCGCGCGAGCAGCGCCGCGGTGAAGGCGGGCGGCACTTCGTCGAGATTTTCGTCGAGCGACACCGCGCGTTGGCCGCGGCGGAATTCGAGCACGCACGCGCGCAGCAAACGTTGACGATTGTTTTCCGCGCTGTCGTGCGGGGCCAGTTCCGCGAGGTCGCGGCTGTCCGGCAGACGGAAACGCGCCTCGCAATCCTCGGCGCGGAAGGTGTGGGTTTCGTCAGTGGCGCGGTCATCCAGCGCGCCCAAATCCGTCGCGGTGAAATCCCACGCCATCGTTTCGCCGCACGCCGGACACGCGGCGCGGCACGGCAGGCGCGCGCCAAAAATTTGTTCGCGCAAACGGAGCAAGCCCGCGTCGCGCCGCCCCACCGGCAGCCGCGCGAGTTGTTCGAGCGGCGTGTCGTTGCGCGCCGCCGCGAGCAGCGTCAGCGCCCGCGTGAGCGGCGGGCTGGCCGCGCCACGCTCCCACAGGCGCAAAAGTTCCGCGGTGGAAAGCGGGCACATGGCGGGGGCTAGTTGGGTTCAGTGAAGCTCGGCTCGCTCGGCTCGCCGACTTCATAGTCGCGCTCCCAGCCTTCGGTCTCGAGCTTGAGGTGCTGGATGAGGACGGCGTTGGCGTTGGCATCGAGGTCCGCCTGGGCCTGAAACTCGGACACCCAGCAACGGAAGACTTTGTAGGCGAGGGCCAACTGCCCGGCCTCGTTGTAAACCTCGATGATGAGGTCCTTGCGAAAATCCTTGAGCGAAACTTCCGCGCCAAGGCCGGAGCCGAAGTTCCAAACTTTGTTCGCCCATTTCTCAAACTCGGGGTCGTGGGTGACGCCGCGTTCGAGCGTGATGGCCTCGTATTCGGTGCGACCGGGTGATTTGCGCGAGCTGCTCGGGTCGCCGCCCTCGCGGTGTTTGACCACCTCGGTCGTGCGTTTGAGCGAGCCGCATTTGCTGATGCCGGCGACGTATTTGCCGTCCCACTTCACGCGGAACTTGAAGTTTTTGTAGGGATCGAACCGGCTGGAGTTGACGCTGAATTGAGCCATGACAGGGGAGGTTGAGAGTTGGTGGTTGAGAGTTGCGAGGGCGCTCAGGTCGCGATTTGACCGGCCATTTGCTGGAGTTTGAGGAC
This sequence comes from Verrucomicrobiota bacterium, assembly GCA_043757645.1. Classification (GTDB taxonomy): domain Bacteria; phylum Verrucomicrobiota; class Verrucomicrobiia; order Limisphaerales; family BJHT01; genus BJHT01. The sequence goes on along the minus strand of JAYVOY010000322.1, from coordinate 637 downwards.
GACGAACTCGGCGGGTTTCAGCGGGGCGAAACCGACGAGGATGTTGACGATGCCGAGGTTGATGTCGGCCTGCGTGGTGGTTTCGCGGTCGCACTTCACGAAGTAAGCGTCGCGCGGCGTCTGGCCTTGAAACGCGCCCTGGCGGAACAGGCCCTGCATGAACGCGCCGAGGTTCAGCCGGATTTGCGCCCAGAGCGGCTCGTCGTTCGGCTCGAAGACGGCCCACTGCGTGCCGCGATAGAGGCTTTCCTCAATGAAGAGCGCGGTGCGGCGGACGGGGATGTACTTCCATTCGGACGCGAGCCGATCGTCGCCCTGCAACGTGCGCGCGCCCCAGACGACGCGGCCGGCGGCGGGGAACGCGCGCAGACAATTTATGCCGAGCGGATTGAGTTCGCCGTTTTCCGCGTCGTTCAGCGAGACGCTCAATTGCGGGACGCCGACGAGGGTGGCGTCCTGGCCGGCGGGGGCTTTCCACACGCCGCGTTGCGCATCGGTGCGGGCGAAAATGCCGGCGACCGCGCCGCACGGGGCGAAGTCCTCGAGTTGATTGTCGCGCAGCGGATTGAACTCACGCAGGCGCGGAAAAAACAGCGCGGCGTTTTTGCTGGTGGTGCCGACGGTGGCGGCGCCGGTT
>JAYVOY010000321.1:0-5441 GCA_043757645.1 Verrucomicrobiota bacterium | reverse complement strand
GGAATCGCCGCCGTGCGCCGGTCATCCAGCGTGAAGCGCAGAAACGCCCAAATTGCCGGCGTCAACGCGAGGTCCCGCTGCTGCGCGCCATTCGCCAGACGAAACACCGGCACGCCCTGCGCCAGCTCCGTCCAACTCGCGCCGTCCGCGGAACCCTCCACTTTCACCGCCTTCAAAAACGCCACCGCCGGCGTCTCGATCGTCACGCCGCTCAACGCCTGCGTCATCCCCGTCTCGACCACCGCCACCGTCGCGCCCGGCGCGAGCGTCGTCTTGAACGACTTCGCATTCCGGCTCACGCGCCCCAGCGGAACGGGCCGTTGAATCAAATACGGAACCTCATTCCCCGCCGCATCGCTCACGCGCAAATCCTCCAAGCCCGCCTGCGCCGCATCCAATGTTTCCGGGGGCAAACTGATCTTGAACAACCCCGCCGCCTCGACCGAAAACCCCTGCCGCTGCCGCCACTCCGCCCATGTCGCGCCCCACGCGCGAGACGGCCCGCCCACCAACGCGAAAAGCATCACCGCCAAAACGCCGCCGAGCCACCGCCGCAAATCGCCCCGCATGGATAAATTTTTCATCTCAATTCCCTTGTCCAAAATTCCCCGGTCAAAACTCCACCCCGCGCCCCAGAGCGCCGAGCACACGCTCGGCGCGGTTCATCCAAATCCCGGCCCTCGCCGAGCCGGTGCTCGGCGCTCCGCCCGCGGTTCCAGTGTCCAACGCGCACACGAAGTGGGGCGAAACCCTGTCCGTGATTCTGCCTCCTCATGCTCCCGCCCCCTTCCCCCCATCCCCCTTTCCCGCCGTCTCGCCATCCTTTCCCTCCCCACTGCGCGTTCCCAAAAAGCGCTGGATCAAAAACGACGCCACGAACGCGCTCACCGCCACCGCCAGACTCGCGCCCACGCGATACAAATCCTTCAACTGCGCGAAATCGTGGAAGAACAATTTCAGCAGCGTCACGCTCAACAACCCGATGCTCGCATACCTCGCTCCCGGAATTTTTCGCGCGATGCCCACCATCAGTAAACCCAACGCGAACACCGCCCACGCGATCGAGTAACTCATGTCGCGCGCCAGATTCCCCGAGAACTCGAACGCCAGCGCCCGCGCGCCCGTGGGCGTGAAGAAATCCGCGATCTCGAGGTTCACCAACAAAAACGCGAGCACCACGCCGAGCGAATTCAACACCGACGGAGCCTCGACCCCGAACAACACATTCCGCGGCGGCGCGAGCAGCCGCGCGCCCGCGAACAAACTCACCGTCACCACCCCATACGTGTAGAGATACCAATTGAAAATCGGCGTCGCGCTCCGCGAGTGATAATCAAACACCGCCGGATTCAGCGCGAGCCGCGCAAACGACACCACCAGCAACGCCACACCCACCAACCGCAGCCCCGGATGCGGCAGCCGGTGAAACAGCCACAACAACGCCGCGCCCTCCATCGCCCACGCAATCGTCAGCCACTGCTTGTCGAACTGAATCGGGAAAATCAGCGTGACGAAAAACAGCGCCGCCCCGCCGAACCACGCCAGCACCGCCAGCCGCGCCGGATCCTCCTTCGCCAGCCGTTTCACCAGCGTCGTCAAGCCCAGCAGCATCGGCACCGCGAACGCCGCGGGCAGCAGCCCCAGATAATTGTGCAGCCACGCCTCCGGCCAGCCCAGCGACACCACGCGATACACCAGCCCAAAATGCAGCGGCGCCGACAACGCCGCCGCCCCCCAAGGCACCACCGAGCCCGCCGCCGCGCGTCGATCCGTGAACGGAAACACCACGAACACCGCCGCGAATCCCAGCGCCCAGCCCAGCGTCACCGCCGCGTTTTCCTCCGCTGCAAACGACCGCCCGTACCACGCGTATTCCACCAGCAGCGCCCCCGCCAAACCCACCGCGGGCAGCCAGTCAAACTTCAACATTCGCGCCAAGCCCAACACGAGAATCACCAACAACAGCGCCAGTCCGAACACCGGCGAGGGATTTTCCAACTTCAATTGCCCGACCAGCAGCACGAGCAAAAAGAACGGCGCAATCGCCGACAACGCCGGGAGGCCCGCGACGAATTCCGGCGGCAACGCCGGCAGCCATTCCTTCGCCGACTTTTCTTCATCCGCGTCGCCGCCCGCCGCCTCCGTCGCCTGCGGTTTCGCCGTCAGGCGCCGCAGCAAAAACACCGAGGCCGCCGTGAACACGAGCGCGAAGCCGCCCAGCAACAGCAGCGTCGCCGACAGCCCCGTGAGTTCCGCCGGGATTTTGGTGATCGCCGCGAGCAGCACCACAAGCGTCAGCACGATGGCGACCGCGAACGAAATGAGGGAACCCGTCACCACCGCCAGCCCCATCGCGAGCAAGTTCACGAGGAACACAAACGGCCACACGAGCAGCGACACCACGGGCCGCGTCACCACCGGGAGCATCATCAACACCAGCGCCAGCGGCGGAAACAAATGCCCCCACGACATTCGATATTTCTTCGGCGCGCGCCGCTTCAGCACCAGCGGGAACACCGCGTGCAGCACGCCGAACAACAGGCTCATCCCCAGCGCCCACGGCAGCAGCTCCGGCGAGCGATGTGTCGTGATCCACACGCTCAACGCCAGAAACGTCAGCCCGCCCGCGACCAATTGCAGCCGCTCCAATTTCGCGTCGAGCCACACCAGCGCGAGCAGGCACAGGTCCGCGCCCACCACGAGCAGAAAGATCCATCCCGGCTGCCCCGCCATTCGGGCCCCCCCCGCCCCCGCCATTCCGGTCAGCAGCGACATCACCGAAAGCATTGCCGACGCGAACGCGAAACCCCGCGGGTTCACCGCCCGCGCCCGCGCCCACGCGAACGCCGCAACAAACAAAACATCGAAGTTCAATAACACCGCCACCGCCGTTCCCAATTTCTCCGGCGTGGAAAATTTCGCGGCCCAACCCATCTCCATCACGAGCGTTCCCAGCGCGCCCAGCGGCACCAGAATTTCCCAACCCGTCGCCACCGCCACCGCGACCAAACCCGCGTCCAGTATGGTCACATAGCCGAACAGCCCGAGCGGATTATCCTGCCCCGTCGCTAACAAGACCGGCGTGAGAAAGCCCCCGAGGATTCCCAAAATCGCCACCACTTGCGCACGCAATCGCACCGCCAGAAAAAATCCCGCCGCCGTGATCAGCGCCATCAGCAGAAAACACAGCACCGGCGTGAACGCCTCGAAATGATAAACCGCGCGACACCCAAACGTGACCGCATACAGCACCACCACGCCCGTCGCGCACAGCGTGTGCGCCAGCACGCGATACCGCTCGCGATCCATCACCACGCCGCCCACGACCAGGCCAATGCCCACCAGAAAACCCAGCGCCGCCCGCACCGCCGGCGGAATCAAATCGTGGTCGAACGAATACTTGATGAAGTAGGCAACGCAGAACAACGCCGCCAACCCGCCCACCCACGCGAACAATTTCACGCCGATGAACTGCTCCCAATTGATCTGCAACTCGGGCTTGGGCGGCGGCGCGGCAATCGGCGGGGAAATGGGCGGCGGAATCGGCGGGGGCTTGGCACCCGTTTGCGCAACCGTGGGTGTCAGCACGTCCGACCGTAATTGCGCCGCCAACACCGGCACGCCCGGAAGTTCCGGCAGCACCACGAGCGGCGGCAATTCTCCCGACGGTTTTGCGACGGGCACCGCCGCCTCCGCTCGCGTCGCGACCTCGACTTGCGGTGCGGAAATCACACTCGGGATCGCCGATGGCACCGCCGCGGAAGTTTTCGCCACGCCGAACTCCTTCATGCGCGCCAACTCCTGCCGCAACTCCGCCAACTCTTTCTCAATCCGCTGCAACCGCGCCTCCGCCGCCGCACGCTTGTCATGCGCGCTCACCCGCGACACCACGACCACGACCGCGACAAACAGGAGAAAAACAATGAAGCCTTCAAAGAACCCAAACATAGCGCGTGGTGTTGCGGGGTGGCGTGATGAGACTGTGGAGTTGGTACCAACGCGCATCACTCAACGCAAGGCGGCAATCGGAAATGAAAGTGCCGCGGGGATGTGATTAAAAGTGGGTGAGGACCGCCGCCGTCCCGGCGGCTCACACCGTCCGAATGAGGCGAAGGCGGGCGTTTTCCGCAGTTCAAAATGGTCCCTGAATGGGGAACCAAAAGATGCAGTGTGCATTGCCCTCGCGGACTTCCCACGCCGTGAGCCGCCGAGACGGCGGCGGTCCGCCCATTGCATAGTTACGGCTAAAACCGGGTGCTACTGAGATTTCCCAACCGTTGGCAATAAACTGAGATGCACGAAACACGCTCCCTCGACCAACTGCGCCGCGCCAAAAAGTTCACCGCTGCCACGCCCGCAAAAGCCCGCCATACTCCCGCCATGTTGACTCTCGAATTTCTCGCCGAATTGCACGACGCCCATCGCGAGGCGGCGCGGGCGCGCGTGGCGGAATTCGCGATTGGCGGGCGCGAGTTCGCCTGTAATTCCAAGCCCGCGATCATGGGCGTGGTGAACCTCTCCGCCGATTCGTGGTATCGCGAGAGCGTGTGCCTGAGCGCGGAGGCCGCCATCCAGCGCGGGCGCGTGCTGGCCGCGCAGGGCGCGGACATCGTGGACGTCGGCGCGGAATCCAGCCTCGCGCACGCGGCGCGCCTCGACGACGCCGGGCAACAAAGCCAACTCGTGCCGGTCATCCGCGGCTTGCGCGCCGCGGGCGTGCTCGTGTCCGTCGAGACGTATCAGCCCGCCGTCACGCGGGCGTGTCTCGAGGCGGGCGCGAACATTTTGAACCTCACCGGCAGCGAGCGCAGCGAGGAGATGTTCCGCCTGGTCGCCGCGCACGATGCCGCGGTGATCATCTGTTATGTGAAGGGGGCCAACGTGCGCGAGGTCGGCGATTTCGATCTGCACGCCGACCCGATGGAAATGCTGCGCGACTATTTTTCGCGACAGATCGACCTCGCGACCAAAGCGGGCGTGCGGAAAATCTTCGTCGATCCGGGCCTGGGCTTTTACTACCGCAATTTGCAGGACAGCGCGGTGCGCGTGCGGCACCAGATGAACGTGTTTCTGAACACGTTTCGTTTGCGCACGCTGGGGTTTCCGACGTGCCACGCGCTGCCGCACGCCTTCGAGTTTTTCGGCGAGGAGGTGCGTTGCGCGGAACCGTTCTTCGCGGTGCTCGCGAGCCTCGGGCGCACCGATCTTTTCCGCACGCACGAGGTGCCGCGCATCAAGGCGGTGCTCGCCACGCTGCGGGCGTTTTGAGCCATGTGCGGCTGTGGCGGGCGAGATTCACGCTCCGTTTTCGCGCGGCAGGCTGGGAGGCATTCCGCGACCGTTCGCTTCGTGTGCCGGGGTTGACGCACCCACCGCAGCCGTCATATTCCGCGCGAGATGAATTTTGACCTCACACACCTGTTCGACCGCTGGGACTACAC
>JAYVOY010000320.1:0-5462 GCA_043757645.1 Verrucomicrobiota bacterium | reverse complement strand
GAAGCGTGGCCTCAAAGGCAAACAGAAGAACGCCGGCTGGGACCACCGCTACCTGCTCAAACTCTTGGGCGTGGAAATTTAAGTGCGTCTGCCCTGGCCACGTTGGCGTCTCTCCTTGCTCCCGCGAAAACGAAGGCCTATACCCTCCGGCGTTAATTTTGTTTCGCTAAACTGAACCACTGACACGACCACCGACCTTATGGCTTACACAACTTGCACCGTGCCCGCGGGCGAAAAAATCACCATCGCCAACGGCAAACTTTCCGTTCCCAACAATCCCATTCTCCCGTTCATCCGCGGTGACGGCACCGGGCCGGACATCTGGGCCGCGAGCGTGCGCGTGATGGATGCCGCGGTGCAAAAGGCCTACGGCGGCACGCGCAAGATTTCGTGGTTCGAGGTGTTCGCAGGCGAGGAAAGTTTCACGCGCTTCAACAACTGGCTGCCCGACGACACGGTCGAGGCGTTCAAGGAATTTCTCGTCGGCATCAAAGGCCCGCTCACCACGCCCGTCGGCGGCGGCATGAGGTCGCTCAACGTCGCGCTGCGCCAGATGCTCGATCTCTACGTCTGCCTGCGCCCGGTGCAGTGGTTCCTCGGCGTGCCCTCGCCGGTGAAGCATCCCGAGAAGGTGGACATGGTGATCTTCCGCGAAAACACCGAGGACATTTACGCGGGCATCGAATTCGTCGGCGGCTCGCCCGAGGCGCAGAAGGTGCTCGATTTTCTCGCGCGGGAATTTCCGAGGGATTTTGCGAAGATTCGTTTCGGCACCAAGGAGGCCATCGCCGGCTACATGAAGCTCGCCGCGCCCGATCACGACGCGTCGCACATTCCCATCCAGGTCGGCCTCGGCATCAAGGCCGTCTCGAACGTCGGCACGATTCGCCTGATGAAATCCGCCGTGGAATACGCGCTGATCAACAAGCGCAAGAGCGTCACGATTGTCCACAAGGGCAACATCATGAAATACACCGAGGGCGCGTTCCGCGATTGGGCTTACAGCGCGGCGGAGCGCATTTTCGGCGACAAGGTTTACACGTGGGCGAAGTGGGAGAAGACCAAGAAGGCGCAGGGCGAGGACGCCGCGAACGCCGAGCAGAAGGCCGCGCTGGCGGGTGGCGCGGTGCTCATCAAGGACGCCATCGCCGACATCGCGCTCCAGCAGGTGCTCACGCGCCCGACGGATTTCGACGTGATCGCGACGTTGAATTTGAACGGCGATTACCTGAGCGACGCGCTCGCGGCGCAAGTTGGCGGCATCGGCATCGCGCCCGGCGGCAACATCAATTACGTCACCGGCCACGCCATCTTCGAGGCGACGCACGGCACCGCGCCGAAATACGCGGGCAAGGATGTCGTCAACCCCGGCTCGGTCGTGCTCTCGGGCGAAATGATGCTGCGCTACCTCGGCTGGACCGAGGCCGCGGACCTCATTCTCAAGGGCCTCAACGGCGCGGTCGCGAGCAAGCGCGTGACATACGATTTCGCCCGGCTGATGGAAGGCGCGACCGAGATCAAGTGCTCCGCCTTCGGGGACAACCTGATCGCGCACATGTAATCCGCGCGCGCGTTCGCCGCGCTCAAACCATCACCGGCTTCGGTGCGCAGTTCTGATTTGATCGGACACGCGTGCTGAAGCCGGTTTTGTTTTCGGTCCGGGCGCGGAAAGAAAAGGCGGACGTACGGAGTCGCCCCCGTTTTGAAGGAGTCGTGGTAACGAGACTCCAACTGTTTTCTTCACCGGACGCGGGCACTGGGGAGCCAGACCCGAAGAGCGCGTTGGCGGAGCCTTGGGTGCGGAGTCCCGCCTTCAGGCGGCGGGGCGTTCGTCGTGGCGGAGGCGTTGGGAACTCGCCCGCGACCCGCAAGCGCGGACGCCCCGCCGCCTGAAGGCGGGACTCCGCACCGAGGTGCCGGCGAGCGCTCGCTTCCCTTCAGTGCGAACCATTTCGGGGTGGGGGAAATCCGCGGGGTTGAAGTTTTTGGAGAGTGGTGGCAAGAGCCGGAATCGAACCGGCGACACGAGGATTTTCAGTCCTCTGCTCTACCAACTGAGCTATCTTGCCAACCCCAATTTGCCGCCGGTTTTTGCCAACGGACGGGGGAGCTTTTCGCACGGTGACAGGGCTTCGGCAAGAAATTTTCCCGGAGTGGCGCGGGTTTCTTCACGCGGCGTGGATTCAGGCGGGTGAATGGAAAAGTTTTGCGCCGAACCGCCTCGGCGGGGTGGAGCGCGGGCGTTGGGTGGTGGCGAGGGGGTATAAACCTAATGCCTTTCGGGAATTCCCGGTGGCGCGGCGGAGCTGAAGTCCCGCAGGGACGACCGCTAATAGCCCAGCGTTTCAACGCCGGGCTATTTCCCCTCAATCCCTCCGGGACAAAGCCAGCGAATTCCCGAAAGGCATTAGATTTGAACCCGCCCAGCATCGCCAAACTTCATTCAAAGGCGGCGTTCGGGGTTAAAAGTGGGTGCGGTCGCGCAGGAACGTACCGCAGACTTCCCAGTCTGCTGTGTCGCAGGGCTTCCAGCCTGCGGACCGTCGGCGTGGCCAGCGGTCTCGGGTCTTGCCACGCCCCGCCGATTTGGAAATCGGCGAGACCGCAGACTGCGGAAGCCTGCGGTGCGATTTTGCGTCCGCACCCACTTTCAATCACCCCGTTACTTCCCACGCATCCAACCGGCGGTTGACGCCGCCCACGGCGAACCCAACACTCGCGGCGTTTGTTCGAGCGACTGGTTTGCCCGCGAACCGGGGCCTGGGTCTGCGGCCCATTTTACGGGGTGGCGCGCGCGTCCGAGTCGGCTCGAAAATTCCACTGTTGATTATGAAAGCACGCGCATTTCTCGCCCTCGTTTTGCTGACCGTGGCGGTCGGCTCCGGTTGCCAGACGGTTTACAACACCACGCTGGAAAAAGTTTTCGGCTACGAGAAACGGGAGTTGCTCAAAAAATCCGTGGCGGCGCTGCAAAGCGAACAGCAGGCCGCGCAGCAGGAGTTCAAGGACGCGATGACGCGCCTGAAGGAACTGTATGGATTCCAAGGCGGGCCGTTGGAGTCCACTTACGCCAAGCTCAAGGGTTCCTCCGACAATTGCGCGGCCGAGACCAAGGCGGTGCAGGCGCGCATCGACAACATGGAGGGCATCGCCAGCGGGATGTTCGCGGAGTGGGAGAAGGAGTTGCAGCAATACTCGAATCCCGCGCTCGCGGCCTCCAGCCGGCAGCAGTTGGGGGAGACGCAGGCCCGCTACGCGCGGCTCTCGCACACGGTGCGCGCCTCGGCGGATTCGATGAAACCGGTGCTCGCGCAACTCAAGGACAACGTGCTTTTCCTCAAGCACAACCTGAACGCCGCCGCCATCGGCTCGCTCAAGGGCGAGGCGGCGAACATTCAGCGGCAGATCGAGGCGCTCCTCAGCCGCATGAGCGCGAGCATCGCCGAGTCCGACGCGTTCATCAAAGCGATGGCCAAGTGAGAGCCGCGCGCGGGGCGGGCGGCGACGCCCGGCCGTGACCCCCCAGGAATTTTCAAAAACAAAAACGACCACCACCGCACCACGATGAAACTCCCCGCTCCGCACGGCTTCGCGCGAATGCCTCTATTGGCGCTCGCCGCGCTCGCGCTTCTCGCCATGAACCCACTTCTTCACAGCGCCGAGGCGCCGCTCCAACTTTCACTGCGCTCGCAAACGAAGGACGGCGCGTTGCTCGAAAAGCCCGCGCAATGGGAGCCGAAGAAAACCGCCCTCATCATCTGCGACATGTGGGACGATCATTGGTGCAAGTCCGCCGCGCGGCGCGTGGGCGAACTCGCGGGACCGTTGAACGACACGGTGAAGGCCGCGCGCGCTCGCGGGGTTTTCATCATTCACGCGCCGAGCAGCGTCACCGGATTCTACCAGGACACACCGCAGCGTCGGCGCGCGCAGACCGCGCCGTTCGCAAAAACTCCCGTGCCGCTCGCCACCGCCGAGCGCTGGGGTACCGCGTGGTATTGGACCGAGGCGCGGCGCGAGGGCGTGCTGCCGATTGATGATTCCGACATGGGCTGTTCCTGCACGGGCAGGAAATGCGACATCCGCGAGGCGTGGACGCGCCAGATCGCCGCCATCGAACTCGCGCCCGACGACGCGCTCACGGACAACGGGCAGGAGACGTGGAATCTGCTCGCCGAGCGCGGCATCGAGAACGTGATCCTGTGCGGCGTGCATTTGAATATGTGCGTGCTGGGCCGCCCATTTGCGATCCGGCAAATGGTGAACCTCGGCAAAAACGTCGCGCTCCTCCGCGATCTCACCGACACGATGTACAATCCCGAACGCCCGCCCGGCGTGGATCATTTCACGGGCAATGATCTTGTCGTCGGGCACGTGGAGAAATTCTGGTGCCCCACCTTCACCAGCACCGCGCTCACCGGCCGCGCGCCGTTTCGTTTCAAAGCGGACACGCGAAATAAATAGTCACCCGCGACCGCGAGGACGGTGCTCAAGTTCGCGTGGGCGAATTGTCCGCGCGCAGATCGCCCTGCAATCCGCGGCGTGATTTCCGGCTCCGATGCGCGTCCGTTCGCGGCCGTCACCGCTCGCCACGAACCGGCGCGCTTATCTCCAAACCGGCGCGAACCCGTATCAGCAACGCGCCGGCGAAAATCCCTTCCCGGAATGATTCGTCCCCGCCTGATTCTCCCGCTATCCTCGCTCTCATGCACATCAACACGGCGGAATTTGAAATCAGCGCGCCCGACCTCGACACCTGCCCGGAGCCGTCGCTGCCCGAGTTCGCGTTCATCGGCCGCTCCAACGTCGGCAAGTCCTCCCTGCTCAATCTCCTCGCCGGCAAACGCGGTCTCGCCAAAGTCTCGCCCACGCCCGGCCACACCAAGCTCATCAACTTTTTCCGCGTGAACGACGCGTGGTATCTCGTGGATCTCCCCGGCTACGGCTTCGCGAAAGTCGCCCGCGAGAACCGCTCGAAGTTCAACGCCGCCGTCTCCGATTACCTCGCCAACCGCCCCACGCTGCACTGCGTTTTCGTGCTCCTCGACGCCCGCCTCGAACCGCAGAAGCTCGACCTCGAATTCCTCGAATGGCTCGTGGATCGCTCCGTCCCGCTCGTCCTCGTCTTCACTAAAACCGACGACGCCTCCGCCACCAAAATCCAGCGCAACATCGCGCTGTTCAAAGAGCGCCTCGCCGAATGGTGCGAAACCCTGCCCGAGATTTTCACCACCTCCGCCGTCGCGCGCCAGGGCCGCGGCGAGCTGCTGGCCTTCATCGAACGCGCCCTCGCGCCGGAAGCCGAGGGGGCGTGACCCGCATCGCGGCCAACCCGCTGTCGCGCGACCCTGCCGCCCCCGTTTGGAGTTCCGCCTTCAGTCGTAACGATGTAGTCGGACCGCCGCCGTCCCGGCGGCTCACACTGTCCAAACGGGGCGGACGTGAGCAATTCCCGAAGCGCA
>JAYVOY010000319.1:0-5475 GCA_043757645.1 Verrucomicrobiota bacterium | reverse complement strand
CGCCGCTGGTCGCGAGCCATTTTTCCCACGGCTCGCTCTTGGGCAGCAGCCGGCGCAATTCGTCGAGATAGGCTTGGCGTCGCGCCGGGTCGTCCTTGCCCTCGGCGAGCGGCTGCGCGCCCGCGAGCAAAGGGGCGAGCAGGAGGAGGAGGGCGATGGCGAGCGGTGAAAATGAACCAGCGCCCAAAATGTTTTCCAAACGACGTCGCCCCACGCGGCAGCCCCAACGGGGCTGTGTCCTCCAGCCCAGGGTTGCGAGGAACGAGCTACCCTGGGAACAGGCGCCAACACCGACGCCAACCCCAACGGGGTTGTGGCAATTCGCGCGGTGGGCGGGCCACAACCCCGTTGGGGTTGGAGGCAAATCCAACGCCTCCACCCAGGGTAGCCCGCTCGGCGCGGGCAACCCTGGGCTGGAGGACGCAGCCCCGTTGGGGCTGAAAAATGGCCACCCGAGTTGCGGGAAATTGCGATCCGTCCAGAGCAACGCGGTCGGAATCACTGAAGCGGCAAGACGGCGGAGAGTTTTCATAACGTGAAAAGTTTGAACGAAGCGAAAGCAGTTGGAACCACGAAAGACACGAACGGAAAAATGATCGAGCAAAACGAGCGGAGGACTCATCTCAGTTTCGTGCAAACGGTTTGGAAATCTCATTAGCACCCGGCTTCAGCCGGGTGTCTCGGCGGTAGCGAAGAGCTTAACCGCTTCAGCGGTTTCGTGCGTGTGGGAAACCGCTGAAGCGGTTGAATGGTCATGACGGCCGCGGACACCCGGCTGAAGCCGGGTGCTAATGAGAAAGAATCCGCGATGCCAAAAGTGCGCTGCGCCCGAGCGTGGATTCGCCCGAGCGGTGGGATTTCTGGATGGTGGCCCAGCGCGGTTTCCCCCTTTGTTTTAGAGCACTTCGAGGCGTTCACCGTTGGCGTGGTCTGGCGCAATCGCCGTGAATTGGTTGCAATGTCGCGGGCCTGCCACCGCCCTCATGGCACGCGGAGGCGGAAGAACATCAGCGCGCCATTGACCGGAACGACGAACGGCGGGGTCGCGGAAACCGGCGTCCACACGGCAGCGTCCAAGCTCGGGGATTGTTCAAGCATGACGCCGGAACCGGGGAGCCACATGAGAATGAGATTGCCACCCGAGATGCCGGTCGTGATGCGCGGCGGCGCGCCGACGAGCGGCCCGACGGCGAGACTGTGCGCGCCGCCCGCGGCGATCGCGATGCCGCCGTTCATCGCGGGCGAGTTCGTCTGTCCGCTGTTGTTCGCGCCCCACGCGACGACGGTGCCGTCGTTGCGCAGCGCGACGCTGTGTTCGTAGCCCGCAGCGATGGCGACGACGTTGCTGAGTCCGGCGGGCACCGCGGTTTCGCCCGCGAAATTACGGCCCCACGCGGCGACGGTGCCGTTCACGCGCAGCGCGAGGTTGTGATACGGCCCGGCGCTGAGAGCGACGACGTTCGTGACGTTCGCGGGGATCGCGATTTGTCCGTAGTTGTTCAAGCCCCAGCCCACGACCGTGCCGTCGGCGCGCAGCGCGAGTCCGTGAAATTGGCCGGCGGAAATCGCGGTCACATTTGTCGCACTGGCGGGGAAGGTGCGTTGCCCAAACGTGTTGTCGCCCCAGCCCGTCACGGCGCCATCGGCGCGCAACGCGAGCGAATGGCGATGACCCGCGGCGATTTCGCGAATGCCCGCGAGGCCCGCGGGAACATTGGTTTGTCCCTCGGTGTTGCGCCCCCACGCGACCACGGAGCCGTCGAGACGCAGCGCGAGGCTGTGATCGCCGTTGGCGGAAATCGCGACGACACCCACGAGCGCGGGCGGAACATTCGTTTGCCCAAATTGATCGTCACCCCATGCGACGACGGTGCCGTTGGCGCGCAGCGCGAGGCTGTGATATTCGCCCGCCGCGACAGTCACGGCGTCGGCGAGTCCGGGCGGGACAAGCGTCTGGCCGAGGTCATTCAAACCCCACGCCTGCACGGGTCCGGCGGCGATGATCTCGAGCAACGCGGGCGCGGAGAGCACGCTGCCGACGACGTTGCTGACGATGACGCTGTAAATGCCCGCGTTGAAACCCTGCACGGAATTCACCGTCAGCGTCGCGCCGCGCGCGCCCGGAATCGGCGTGCCGTTGAGGCGCCAGAAATAACTCAGCGGCGCGGTGCCCGTGGCGGCGACGGCGAATGTCACGGAGCCGCCCGCGACCGCGATGAGGTTCGTCGGCTGCACCGTGATCGTGGGCCGCACGTTGACGGTGAGATTGGCGACCGCGCTGGTGAGCGTGTTGGCCGCGTTGCCGACGACAACCGTGTACGCGCCGACGTTGGTGGGTTGCACGTTTGGCAGCGAGAGCGTCGCGCCGGATGCGCCCGCGAGAGTCGCGCCGTTGAACTGCCATTGATACAGCAGCGGCGGCGTGCCCGCGGCGGTGACGCCGAAAATCACCGTTGCGCCCGCGTTGGCGTTTTGGCTCGCGGGGTCGGAAAGAATTCGCGCCAGTTCGAGCACGGTGAGCGTGGCGACCGCGCTGGCATTGGTCCGTGCGGGGTTGCTGACGATCGCGTCGTATGCGCCCGCGTCATTGGTCCGCGCGGCGGTGACGGTGTAGGACGCGTTGGTCGCGTCGGGAATCGGCGTGTTTTTGAAGCGCCACTGGATCACGGGCGCGGGCGTGCCGGAGACGGCGAGCGTGAACGTCACGTCCGTGCCGACGACCACCGTGCGGCTCGCGGGCTGGCTCGTGAACGTCGGCGGCACCAGCACGGTGAGCGTCGCCGCGGCGCTGTTCGTGACGCCGGCGACATTGCTGAGGCGCACGGAATACGCGCCTTCATTCGCGGGCTGCGCGTTGGTGATGGTCAGCGCCGCGTTGGTGCGGCCCGGCAAATCGCCGTTGTTGAACTGCCACTGATACGCCAGTGGCGGAGTGCCGCCCGCCGTCACCGAGAACGTCGCGTTGCTGGACGCGACCACGGTGCGGTTGGCGGGCTGATTGGTGATCGCGGGCGGAAGGTTCAATGACAGCGTGGCAATGGAACTCGTCACGACGCCCGCGGCGTTGGTGATGACGACGCGGTACCGGCCCGCGTCAGCCGCCGCAAACGAGGCAATCGTGAACGTCGAATTCGTTTCATCCGCGAGTGGCCCGCCCAACCCGCGCCACTGATACGCGAGCGGCGCGGTGCCCGTCGCGGCCACGGTGAGCGTCACGCTCGCGCCCGCGTTCACGCCGCCGTTGAGCGGCTGCGTGGTGATGCGCGGCGGCACGAGCACGGTGAGCTGCGCGACGAGGCTCGTCGAAACGTTCACAAAATTGCTCGCGATGAGCGTGTAGCCGGCCTCGTTGATTGGCTGCACGTTGTTCAGCAAAAGCGTGGCGGAAGTTGCGCCGGGAAGGTTCGTGCCACTCGCCTGCCATTGGTAACTCACGAGCGGCGTGCCGTCCGCGGCGCCCGTGAAGACCGCGCTCGAACCCGCCACGAATGTCTGCGACAGCGGATTCAAAGTGAACCGCGGCCCGACGGCGGCGAGCGCGAGATTGTGATTCGCACCGGCGGCAAGGGCCGCCTTCGGGCCGGCGGTCGGCGGGACGAGATTTTGATTTTCCACGCTGCGCCCCCACACGATCACGACGCCATCGGCGCGCAACGCCGCGCTGTGCGCGTGCCCCGCGGCGACCGCGATCACATTGGTCGCGGCGGCGGGCACCGTGGTTTGACCCTCACTGTTCAAGCCCCACGCGACGACCGTGCCATCGCCGCGCGCGGCGAGGCAGTGCGAATCGCCCGCGGCAATCGCGATCACGTTGGTGGCGCTCGCGGGCACACGCGTTTGGTTCAACCGATTGTCGCCCCACGCCGCGACGCTGCCATCCGCGCGCAACGCGAGGCTGTGATAATAACCGCCCGCAATCGCGACCGCGTTGGTCAGCGTCGCGGGCACGGTGCGTTGGTTGTACCCGTTGTAGCCCCACGCGAAGACGCGCCCATCCGCGCGCAACGCGAGGCTGTGCCCAAAGCCCGCCGCCACCGCGGTGATGTTGCTCAAGCCCGCCGGGACCGTGCTCTCGCCCTCGAAGTTGCGCCCCCACGCGAGGACGCTGCCATCGGCCCGCGCCGCGAGGCTGTGATTCCCGCCGCCCGCGAGATCGCTCACGTTCGTCGCGCCCGCGGGCACGTTGCATTGTCCGTAGCCATTGAAGCCCCACGCGGTCACCGAACCTTCGCCGCGCAGCGCGAGCGAGTGTTCGCCGCCGCCCGCGACGTGCAGCATGTCGCGCGCACCCACGAGCGCGGGCGGCAGCGTCGCCTGATCGTCGCGATCGTCGCCCCACGCGATCACCTCGCCGAGCGTGCGCACGCGCAGCCACGCGGGCGCGCTCGTGGCGCGGCCCGCGGCGTTGGTGACCGTCACGCTGTAACGGCCGGCGTGGGGCGCTTGAATTTCCGGCAAATCGAGGAACGGCTGCACCGCGCCCGGCAGCGGCGCGCCGTTGAAGGACCATTGGTAATCGAGGGGAAACGATCCCGAGACCTCCGCGAACAGCGTGACCAAGCTGCCGCCGGGCACGGTCTGGCTCGTCGGCTGGCCCGTGATGACGGGCGGCGTTATCACCGTGAGCAACGCGGCGAAACTCGTGACCGTGCCCGCGACGTTGCCGATGGTGACGGAATACAAACCGGCGTTGGTGGCTTGCACGTTGGCGAGGTCGAGCGTCGCGTTCGTTTTTCCCGGCAGCGTCACGTCGTTGAAATTCCACTGATACGCCAGTGGCGGAGTCCCGGTGACGCCGACGGAGAAGCTGACCGACGTGCCCGCGTTGGCCGATTGGCCGAGCGGATTGGCGGTGATGACCGGCGGCACGTTCACCGTGAGCGCGGCGGCGGCGGAGAAATTCGTGCCCGCGGCGTTGCTCACGCGCACGCGGTAATTGCCCGCGTCAATCGGGCGCGCGGCGGTGACGGTGTGAATCTGATTCGTCGCGTCGGGAATGTCGGCGTTTTCAAATTGCCACTGAAACGCGAGGGGCGCGCTGCCGCCGGCCCGCACGAGGAACGTCGCGTTGCTCGTCGCGACGACCGTTTGCGGCGCGGGATCAAGGAGAATCTGCGGCGGCAACAACACCGTGAGTGCGGCGGCATCACTCGTGTTCGTCCCGGCGGCATTGCTCACGATCACGCGGTAATTGCCCGCATTGGTCGCCTGACAATTGGCCACCGTGAGCGTCGCGGAGTTCGCGCCCGGAATGTCAACGCCCGCGAATTGCCACTGAAAATTCGGCGCGGGCGTGCCCATCGCCGCGGCCGTGAACGTCGCGGTCGCGTTGAGAATCACCGTCGCGTTCGTCGGCTGCGTCGTGAAGACCGGCCCGGAAATCACCGTGAGCGTCGCGACGCTGCTCGTCACCGAGCCGCTGAGGTTGCCGACAATCGCGCGGTACGGCCCGCCCTCGGCGAATTGCACATTCGC
>JAYVOY010000318.1:0-5499 GCA_043757645.1 Verrucomicrobiota bacterium | reverse complement strand
GGGGATTTGGCACTTCTGAGAACTTGAAAATCTCTCACCCGGCGTACGAATTTGATCCCCTCATTTCCCCCCTTCGCCTTTGCGTTCTTTGCGTGAGGCCAATTGCGCTTTTGGGATAATTCGCGCCGAGCTTGCGGATCAAAAATCTCACGAACTCGCGCTCGTGTACCGTCGCAGCGAGAGCCGCCAGACCCATTCGGAGAGCGCGAAGCACGTCACGCCGAGGCTGGCGAGGAGGAGCATTTCCAGCGGGCTTTCCAGTTTTTGCAGGACGAGTTTCACGGGCACGTTGGCGACGAGCAGCATCGGGATCACGAGCGTGAAGAAGGCTTTGAAAAATCCCTGGAACGCCGAGTCGGGCAGGCGCGCGATGTTGAAGAGATTGTAGTAGGCCCACACGACGCCCTGCGCGCGCACGGTCCAGAAGCTCACGGTCGCGAGCAGAAACATGAGCGAGTAATGAATGAGCAACCCGGCCGCGCAGAGGAGAATGAAGCCGAGAATTTGCGGCGCGCTGGGCGCGAGGTGCAGTTGCCGCGCGGCGTAAATCATCACGCCGACGGCGGACGCGGCGTTGACGAAACCGCCGAGATCAACCTGCCGCAGCGAGATGAGGAAGCGCGTGTTCACGGGCAGCAGCAGCATGAAATCGAGCTTGCCGGTGCGGATGTTGTCGGAGAGTTGCGAGCAGTTCACGAGGAACACGGCGGTGAAAACCTGCTGAATGAAATGGCTCGCGCCCACGAGCATCACGACCTCCCAGCGCGTCCAGGTGCCGATGGAATCGGTGTGCGAATAGATCACGGCCATGAAGGTGAGTTGCAGCGCGAACCAGAGCACCTCGACGAAAATCCAGAGGATGAAGTTGGTCTTGAAACTCATCTCGCGCACGATCGAGTTGCGCCACAGCGCGGCGTAAATGCCGAAGTAACTGCGCAGCGTGTGCGGCGGGAGCACGAGCGGTTCGTGCGCGGCGCTGGCGGACGCACCGGGTTTGGTGTTTGGCGTTGCTGGGAGCGGATTCACGATGGTGACGGGAGCGGGTTCGCGCTAAACCGTAACTATGCAATGGGTGGACCGCCGCCGTCTCGGCGGCTCACGGTGTGAGAAGTCCGCAGGGCAATTCGCACTGCAACTTTTGCTACACCATTCAGTGAACCTATTTCGCTTCGGAAAATGCGCGCCGCCGCCCCGTTTGGACGGTGTGAGCCGCCGAGACGGCGGCGGTCCTACTGCATGGTCACGGCTAAAGGCGGGAAAAGGATTTGCCCACGAAACACACGAAACACACGAAAACAAAGAGACAAACCGAGGTTGCGTGTCTGCGGATTCACTCCTTGGTTCGCTGAGTCCGCGGGTTTCCCCACCGCCTTTCCCTTTCGTGTGTTTCGTGTGTTTCGTGGGCACCAGTTCCTTTTCTTCCAGGTTCACCCGCCGACCGCGGAATATTTCTTGATGCCGCGATTCCACACCCACCGCGCGAGGCTGTACGTGATCGCGACCCACGCGGCTTGAATGAGCAGCCCTTCCACGACTGCCGGCCCGGTGGTTTTGCCCATGTAAACACTGATCGGAAAAAAGCACAGATACGGAAACGGCAGGTAGTGCAGGACCGCGGCGACGGCGGGCGGCAGAATGTCGAGCGGGAACAAATGCCCGCCCGCGAGATACTCGAAGGCGAAGACGATGAAGATGAATGTCGCGACCTCGAGCACCCAGAACGCCAGCAGCGCCATCGTGTAGGACAGGAAAAATTGCAGCAACGCGGTGAGCACAACCGAGACGAGAAAAAGTCCGAACGTCGCGGCGTCCGGCGGCGCGACGAAATATTCGCGCTGCACCGCGATGAACAGCGCCACCGGCACGAGCGCCACGACGCTGTAAATGATCCGCCCCGAAACGAAGAGGCAGAACCGGTAGGTGAGGTAGTCGATTGGCTTCAGCAGGAACTGGCTGATGTTGCCGTCCTTGATGTCCGCCGCGATCTGCCAGTCGTCCTCGGTCACGGACGTGAGCGCGTCCACGATGGTGATGAGCAGGTAGTAGGAGATCATTTCGGCGAGCGTGTACGCGCCGACGCTCGCGCCGTCGGCCTTGCCCGCGTAAATGGTTTTCCACAGCAGAATCGTGGCGGTGAGCGGGACGAGTCCGAACGCGGCGCGGAACAGAAAGTTCACCCGGTAAACGAGGGTGTTCTGAATGCCGATGCTGATGACTTGCCGGTATTTTTCCATCGCCGCGCCACGGGTGCCGGGGAGTTTTCAATTTCCATCCCGCGGGGCTGCCAGTACAAGAACCGCGTGCAAAAGAAACAAGCCCCTTCAAGCCCGGACACGCTTTCGCCCGGCCTGCGGAAGTATCTGTATTTCACCGCGGCCACCACGGGCGCGGTGGTGCTCGTGATTGAAATCCTCGGGGCGAAAATGCTCTCGCCGTACTTCGGCACGTCGCATTTCGTGTGGACGGCGCAGATCGCGGTGACGCTTGTGTCGCTGGCGTTCGGCTACTACGTCGGCGGCTGGCTCGTGGACCGCACGCCGAAGCTCGGGCGCATTTACGGGAGCCTGCTGGTGGCGGCGGTTTATCTGTGCTTCAGCGTGCTGGCGGTCGAGGCGGTGTCGTATCGCTGCCTGCGGTTCAAGCTCGCGCTCGGGTCGTTGTTCGCGTCGCTGTTTTTGTTTTTCGTCCCGCTGTTTTTGCTGGCGATGGTGGGGCCGTTTTTCATCCGCGTGCTGACGGTGTCGGTGATCGGTGTCGGCGGAAACGCGGGGCGGCTCTCGGCAATCAGCACGATGGGCAGCGTGCTCGGCACGGTGTTGATCGGCTACGTGCTGATTCCGTTTCTGCCGAATTCGCAAACGATGTTCATCACGGCTGGCCTGCTGATGGCGTTGTCGGCGGTTTATTTTTTTGGTTGGGGCCGCAAGACGCGCCAGCAACCGGGCGTGATCGTGGGCGTGGTGACGGCGCTGCTGCTCGGCTACGCCGGTGTGCTGCGGGATCAGCGGACGCAGTTTCAATTCGGCGAACAAGTCTTTCGGAGCAACTCGAACTTCGGCCAATTGCAGGTGATCCGCGACAACTTCGGCGAACGCCTTTATTACCTGAACGACTTCCTCGTCCAAAACACCTACGACCCGACGGAGCAGCAGAGCGCGTCGATGTTCACCTTCATGCTGCACGATCTCGCGCGCGCCTACGCGCCGCGCGTGGACGAGGTGCTGTGCATCGGCATGGGCGTCGGAATCGTGCCGATGCAATTTGCGAACGAGGGCGCGAAGGTCGATGTGGTCGAGATCAATCCCGCGGTGGTTCCGGTGGCGGAGGAGTTTTTCGATTTCGATTCCAAGAAGCTGAACGTGATCGTCGGCGACGGGCGCTATCACGTGAACAGCAGCCAGAAGAAGTACGACGCCGTGGTGCTCGACGCGTTCCTCGGCGATTCCTCGCCCTCGCACCTGATGACGCGCGAGGCGTTCGCGTCGATGCGGCGTGTGATGCGTCCCGACGGCGTGCTCGTGATCAACAGTTTTGGCGAGAACGACGTGGCGAAAGATTTTTTTGGCGCGTCGCTGGAGAAAACCCTGCGCGCGGTGTTTCGCAACGTGCGGGTGCATCTGTCGGGCAACGGAAATGTCTTCCTCGTCGCGACTGACCAGGCGGAGTTCACGGTCGTGCGCCAACCGGATTTTGAAAAAATGCACCCGGTCGTGCGGCACTCGGCCAAGCAAGCCTTCGCCGGCATCCGCACGCCGAACCCGCAACACGGCATCGTGCTGACGGATGACTTCAACCCGGTGGATTTTTACGACGCCGCCAACCGCGAGGCGATCCGGCGCAACCTGGCACTCTCGATGTCGCAGCAGGCGGAGAAGGTGGAGTGAAGGGACGAAGCGCCGAACTCCAGTTCGGCGCTCCGATTTAGCCGCAACCATGCAGTTGGCGGACCGCCGCCGTCTCGGCGGCTCACACCGGCCACAGGAGGTGGAGGCGGGCATTTTCCGCAACCCAAAATGGTCCCGGAATGGGGAACCAAAAGAGGAAGTGCGAATGGCCCCCGCGGACTTCTCCACGCCGTGAGCCGCCGAGACGGCGGCGGTCCGCCCATTGCATCGTTACGCCTTAGCGGCTGGAAAACACCCGATCGTTCGCAGGCGATTCCAGGGTCGTAACCCTTGATTAGAGACCGCGAATTCCTACCTACTTCTTCACCTCTTGGTAGAGGAACGGCCGGCGGAAGATACCGCCGAAGTGATGCGGGTTGTTATAGCGAACGGCGATCGTATTTGCGCCGGGTTTGAGGTGGGTGGAGACATCCACGTCCCATTGGAATTTGTAGTCGCTGTACCACCACATGGCCTTGGCGGGACGGTGGGCGACGAGGTAACCATTCACGTAGAGCCAGCATTCGTTGAAGATACCGGGAAACATGAGATGAACCTTGCCGGTGGTTTGCGCGGCGGTGAGTTCGAGCGGCGTGCGATACCAACCGAAGCCGGTGTAGTTATGGTAGTCGTGGGTGAGAACGCCCTGCGCCTGGGAATAGAGATCGGTGCGGAGCATTTCCCAATGACCGGGGTTGCGGCGATGGATGTCCACGGAGGTTTTGTCGGTTTGGGAATTCCACCAAGTGAGATCGACAATGTCCGCGCGATAGGCCCAGCCGCTCGGTAGTCCGGTGTCGTTGGGATCGCGGCGGAAGGCCCATTCGACAGGGGTTTTGGCGACTAGAGTTCCCTGGGTGCCGTCGGTGAGGGCGAGGAGGTC
The DNA here is from genome assembly GCA_043757645.1 of Verrucomicrobiota bacterium. Classification (GTDB taxonomy): domain Bacteria; phylum Verrucomicrobiota; class Verrucomicrobiia; order Limisphaerales; family BJHT01; genus BJHT01. Next base: position 732 of record JAYVOY010000318.1, on the reverse strand, counting down.
GCGGTATTGTTTCACTTCGCCGGGAAACCAAGCGGGACCGGTTGCCTCGGACTCGGCGGCCACACCGACCACACGCGTGGTGAACATGGGATTAAGCTTCGCGAGTTCGAGCCGGGCGGCCAGACCGCGCTCACCCGCGGCGGTCGCGGCCTTGAAATCAGTCTCGCCCGCGGCGGCGGCAACCATCGCCATGTAGTTATCGAGGACATCGAAACCGAGTCGCGTGAAGCGGAGGCGTTCCTCATATCTCTTCATGTCAGTCGGCGACGTGGCCGGGGTTTGGGAAGAAGCTTTTGTCGCCGCCTCGGCGGCTTCAAGGTGGCGCTTCAGTTCGGCAACGACGGCGGGGGTGTAGATGGCTGGGGCGACGAAATACTCATGTTCGGTAACGATGGTATCGTCCCAAGCTTTGAATAGAGTCGTCCAATACTTGGCCATCGCCGGTCCGGCTGGACCGTAAAACTTCGGATAGAATTCGGCGAGCAGGGCATCCACGCTGGCGTCGGGATTCCAGTAGAGTTGCTGGCGGATGAAGAGGTTGAGAAACGTGGTGGCAAAGGCTCCGCGACTCTCGGTCGAGATACCCATGATACCAGCCTTGCGATAGTGATGGATGTCTTGGCGAAGCGCGGTGAGCGCGGGATTGGGAAGATCGCGCCAGACCAGCATTCCCTGGTCGTAATCATAAATAACCACGCGGCCCTGCATGACTTTGGACCAGCGATAGAGCAT
>JAYVOY010000317.1:0-5504 GCA_043757645.1 Verrucomicrobiota bacterium | reverse complement strand
CGTAGCCCGTCGCGCGCCATTCGGGCCGCGCGATTTGGCAGAGAATGGGCATGTTGTTGCAATCGAAAAATCCCCAGCCGAATCCAAACACGATCAGCCCGAGAATCGCGCTCGTGAGTGTGCCTGCGTTGCCAACCGCAAAGAGTGCGGGGAGAAACAAAGTCATCCCGATCGCGCTCGTGAAGATGCGCCCGCGCGTCGTGCGGGTCATCCAACGATCTGCCAGCGTGCCGCCGAGGACCGCGCCCACCAGCGCGGCGACTTGCACAAAGAGAATCGCGCTCACGCCCGCGCGGCCCTGACCGAGGTGGAATTTTTCCTTGAGAATGTCGGGCATCCAATCGCGCACGACCCAGCCCGCGATGGCCGGCAGCGTGAAGTAAAGGACCAGCAGCAGGAAATTCCGGTTGCCCAGGAGACTGCGAAAAACATTTTCGCCCGGCGCATTTTCCGCGTTGGTTCCGCCTTCTGTTTCGCCGCGCGCGGGATCACGCAACGCCGCGAGCAGCGGCAGCGCGTAGATCACGCCGACCATCCCGCACGTCGTGAACGCCCAGCGCCAGCCGTGCTCCGGCGAGTCCGCCACGTAACCCGCGAAGCCGCCGAGAATCTGCCCGACGTACATCCCCGCCTGATGCACGCCCACCGCGCGCGAACGCGTGCCCGCCGTGTGATAATTCGCGATCAACGCCAGCGCCGTCGGAATGTAAAACGCCTCGCTGACGCCCATCAGCGCGCGCGCCGCGACGAGTTCGTGATACGTGTTCACGTGCCCGGTCCACCACGTCACCGCCGACCACACGAACAAACTTCCACCGATGATGAGGCGTTTGCTGACGCGGTCCGCGAGGTAGCCGCAGAACGGACTCAGCACGGCGTAAGTCCATTTGAAACACGCGAGCACCACGCCCCAGTCCGCCCGGTTCGCGATGCTGGGAATGTCGCCGACCATCGAGGCCTTCATCGTCGCGAGCATCTGCCGGTCGAGATAATTGAGCAGTGCCACGGGGAACAGCAGCGCCACGACCGTCCACGCGTAGCCCAAGGGCTGCGGCGGAGCGGTGGTGTCGGCGGTGTTCATGGGCGGCGTGATACCCGGGCGGCGCGGCGCGGGACAGACTGCATTTGGCGAATGAGCGGCAACGCCCCCACTGCGGATGGACTGTGGGGATGGCTCAGCACCCGGGGGATTCTTTCACCTTTCGTAAACAAAGGTGAAATCTCATTAGCACCCGGCTTCAGCCGGGTGTTCCGAAGGCCGCGAGAACTCAACCGCTTCAGCGGTTTCCCACGTCCCAAAACCGCTGAAGCGGTTGAACGATCTGCATGACCGCTAACACCCGGCTGAAGCCGGGTGCTAATGAGAAGAAATCCGGGGTGCAAGCAAATGAGGTTCGCCCTTGCCCGCGAGGAATTCCCCCAGCCGCCGATACTCGCGATACAGCCCGTCGTAGGCCGCGCGTTGCGAACGGTTCGGTTTGAAAACCGCCGCGGCGCCGGGCTTCGGCACCGCCATCGCGCGGATGGCGTCGCCCGGCGTTTTGAACGCGCCCGCGGCGAGCGCGCCGAGAATCGCGGCGCCGAGCGCGGGGCCTTGTTTGCTCGGATGCACCGTGAGGTTTTCGCCGAGCACATCCGCATAGACCTGCACGACGAGCGGATTGTGATGCGGCAGGCCGCCGGTCGCGACGAACTGCGTCACGGGCACGCCGCCGTCGCGGAGCAACTCCACAATCCAGCGCACTCCAAACGCCGACGCCTCGAGCAACGCGCGGTAGAGATGCGCCGGGCGATGATGCAGCGCGAGACCCGTGAACGCGCCCGCGAGCGAGCCATCCATCAGCGGCGTGCGGCAGCCGTTGAACCAATCCACGCAGCGCACACCCGCCGCGCCGGGCGGCAGTGTCGCGGCCTCGCGACTGAGCGCGGCGAAATCGCGCTGGCCCGTGAGTTTGCGCAACCAGTCGAACGCGTCGCCGACCGCGGCCTGTCCCGTTTCGTAACCGTAGAAGCCGGGGAGAATGCCATCCTTCACCACGCCCGCGACGCCCGCGACGTTGCGCTCGCATTCGCTGTTGAGCATGTGGCACGAGCTGGTGCCCAGCACCATTACAAGCGTGCCCGGTTCCGCCGCGCCCGCGCCGGGCACGCCGGCGTGGGCATCAATGACCGCCGCGCTCACGGGCGTGCCCGCGCGCAGGCCGAATTGTTTCGCGAGCGCGGCGGTGAGTCCGCCCGCGGCGATGCCGGGCGCGAGCAGGCGGCCGGGCATTTTATCCGCGACCACGCGCGCGAATTTCGGATTCACCGCGCGCAAAAATTCCGCGGAGGGATAACCCTCCGTCGCGCTCCACAGCCCCTTGTAACCAGCCTGACACGTCGAGCGCGGGAGCACGTCCGCCGCGCCGCCGACGAGTTGCCACACGAACCAATCACCCGCCTCGAGCCAAACCTCCGCCGCATCGTAAGCGCGCGGCGCGAGTTCGAGCGTCTCGAGCATTTTTGGAAAAAACCATTCGAGGCCGATGCTGCCGCCGTAGCGTTGCAGAAAACTTTCGCCGCGCTCGCGCGCGACGGCATTGAGGCGGTCTGTCTGCGCCTGCGCGCCGTGATGTTTCCACAGCTTCGGCCACGCGAGCGGTTCGGTGGCGAACTCGCGCAACAGACAAAGCGGCGTGCCGTCGCGCTTCGTCGGCAGCATCGTGCAGCTCGTGAAATCCACGCCGATGCCGAGGACGTCCGCCGCGCCCGCCTGAGCCTGACGCAGCGCGGCCCGCGTGGCGCGCGCGGCGGACGCGAGCCAATCGAGGGGATGTTGCAGCGCGTACTGCGGCGGGAGTTTTTTCTTCGCGCCGGGCAGCGCCTCGAGGATTTGACCGTGCGGAAATTTCACGACGGCCGAGGCGCGCTCGCGTCCGCGCAAATCGACCAGCACCGCGCGCACGCTTTCCGTGCCGAAGTCCAGGCCGAGGGCGAGTGTGGGCGTCGATGACGCCTTCAAGATTTTGGAACTCATGAATTGCAATTCAGGCGAGGTAAGCGGCGAAGGCTTTCTGCAACGCATCGTCCGCGTGCAATAAAATCAGGTCGATCGGCAGGACCACGCCGTTGCCATCCTTCACGAAATTGCCCGCGTGCGCGTCGAACGCCGCGACTTCATCGAGATCGCGATAGAAGGCCAGCGCGCCCTCGCGTCCGAGGGCGAGACCGCGCAACGGGGCGAACCAGAGTTTGGTCATGAAGGCGGTCATCTCGGCGTCGGACACCGCATCGCCCTCGATGTTCGGTTGCGACGTGAGCACGACGGTCTTGCCGCCTTCAACGGCGATTCCCTCAAGTTTTATGCGGTCGCCGAAGAGGGAATTCTGGAGAAGCAGCCGTTCGAGATATTCCAGCGGCGTTGCGCCGGTCAGTTCCAACGAGCCATCCGGGAGAGCGACCACCGTGAATCCAAACCGGCCAGCATGGGTGGCTTTGAAATACTTCTGGCTCGCAGTATCGAGCCACACGCGGTGTTCCTCGCCGCGATCCTCGAGGCGCGGCAGGTAGGCGGCGGGGGCGATCAGGCCGCGGCCTTCACGCGCCCAAGCGAGCAGGTCTCGGTCCTGGCGTCCGCGGAGAATTTCTCGGTCGCGCGCTTGAGCCGTTCCCGCTGGGCGCGGGCTTGCTCGGAGGACACGCGCGGCTGATTCAAGCGCACCTTCAGCATTTCCTTCGGGTCCGTCAGGTAGATTGGCGATTTCATGCGGCATAGGCTAACACCCTGTTTATGCGGGTCAAATGATGGTTCGCCGATAGTTCACCGCGCCCGGGGGTTTTTCAAATAGTAAAACCGCCCGTCCTCCGCGCAGCGGGCCGTTGGTCCAGTTGCCGTCCGGCGTGTAGGCGTTGTCCCAGCCGTAAGCCGTCCAGTCGCCGACGCCGACGATGAGATCGAGCCGCCCGTCGCCATCGAAATCCACCGTGTGCCACATATTCGCGCGCACCTTGTTCGGATGAATGTTGGCGGGCACGGAAAGCTTGCGGCCCTTTTCCAAACCGCTCGCGAAAAACTCCGGATACTCGAAACCCGGCGTGAGCACGACGGGTTGGCCGTTCACGTAACTGACCTGAACATTCTGCAATCCCCGGCTGATGCGGCGGCCCGGCTTGAAGATCGGCAACGCATTTTTCGCCGTGTCGCCGCTGGCGTTCTCAAAAAAGTAAACGCCGTTGTAGGGCTTGTCCGGACAGTTCACGACGAGGTCGAGATGCCCGTCGCCATTGAAATCCATCGGCAACGGCCACGCCCACAAGCCGACGCCGAGGTCCACGACGAGGCCGGGGTGATTGTACTTGAGCCGCTCCAAGCCGGCGGCGTTGGCGGGCGCGGGACCAAAGAGTGGCGCCATTCCAACCGCCAGAAATACGGCGAGCAGGCGCGGCACGAAGCCTCGGGGGGCAATGGTATTCGCGGGTGTCATCGGTGGATTGTGCGGGAGGTCGGGCAACTTGGAAAGTCGTTGCAACCGCGTTCAGTCGGAACGATGCAGTAGGCCCGCCGCCGTCTCGGCGGCTCACGGCGTGGGAAGGCCGCGGGGGCCATTCACGCTTTCTCTTTTGGTTCACCGTTCCGGGAACATTTTGCGCGGCGGAAATTGTGCGCCCGCGCCCCGTTTGGACAGTGGGAGCCGCCGAGACGGCGGCGGTCCGACTGCATGGTTACGGCTGAGACGCGCCCTTTGAACTCTCTCCGCTGTCTCCGCCCTTGCGCGGGGGTGTTGGCGGAAGGTACGGTGCGGGCAGGTAAAAACGTGTCTGTTTTCAAATCAACCCAAGATGATGCCATGAGTGTTCGCGTACGATTCGCTCCAAGTCCCACGGGTTATCTGCACATTGGCGGCGCAAGGACGGCGCTGTTCAACTGGCTGTTCGCGCGGCATTGCGGCGGGAAATTTATTTTGCGCATCGAGGACACGGACGCGGCGCGCAATTCACAGGAGGCCGTGGATGTGATTCTGAACGGGCTGCGCTGGCTGGGGTTGGAGTGGGATGAGGGTCCGATCACGAGCGACGCGACGGGGCCGGGCAAGGGGGATTGCGGGCCGTATTTCCAGAGTCAGCGGCGAGAGAATTATGCGCGGCGGGTGGAGGCGTTGTTGTCGCGCGGGCTGGCGTACGAGCACGAGGGCGCGGTGAAGTTCAAGATGCAGCGCGCGCCGATCACGATTCCCGATGTGGTGGTCGGGGACGTGGTGCGTGAGTTGACGGATCGCGAGCGGGAGGACCCGGATTTTGTGATCGTGCGGTCGGACGGGCAGCCGGTGTTTCATTTGGTGAACGTGGTGGATGATCTGGAAATGGGGATCACGCATGTGATTCGCGGCGAGGATCATTTGTCGAACACGGCGAAACACATCGCGCTGTTTCAGGCGTTCGGCATGGCGCCGCCGAAGTATGCGCACATTCCGCTGATTCTGAATCCGGACGGCTCGAAGATGAGCAAGCGGGACACGGGCGCGTCG
>JAYVOY010000316.1:0-5509 GCA_043757645.1 Verrucomicrobiota bacterium | reverse complement strand
ACCGCGCCTGCGCGTAAACCCCCTGCAATTCCGGCACGAAACCGAGCAACTCGACGCCCGGCACGGGCTTGATGACTTTGCACGCGTCGCCGATCACGCGCAGCGTGAAGCCCGGAATCGCGCGGCGCACCTTCGGCAGCACGCGCTCGATGAAGTAGAGGTAGCCCTGGAGGTTGAACGGGTTCGTGAAGATCACGAACACCGGCGGGCCGCTGTACGTGTTCGCGACCGCGGGCACGTTGTGCGCCATCGGCAGCCACGCGACTTGCGCGCCGGGCAGCTTCTGTTGCACCTGCGCGGCCTCGGTGTTCGAGATCGCCGTCACGACATCGAAGCGGCCGTAACGACGGAACTCCTCGGGATCAACCGTCAACCCCTGCTTCGCAAAAAACTTTTCCTCAAGAAACGCCGGCGGCGCTGATTTCAAGGCGTAAGGCGGCTGTCCCAGTTGCCCCCACGCGAGGCCCGCCATCGGGCCGCTGAGGCTCACCAGATCGTGCATCTCGACGACGCGCGTGGCCGCGGCGAACTCGGGTCCATCGGCCAGCTCGGCGCAGTAGGCGTAGTTCACGAGCACGACGGCGGGCGACAATTCGCGCCCGAGTTGCCGGAAGAAATTCACGAGACCCGGCGGCGTGTGCATGCCCCACAGGCCGCTGCGGGCCTGGGTTTGCGCCACGTATTCGCGGTCCGCGGCGGTGGCGTAATAAATCCTGGCGTGAATGCCCTGCTCGCGTTCGAGGCCGATCACGCTCTCGTCGTTCCACGGTTGATCGGTGAACAGATTGCAGCTCACGAGCGTGACGTCGTAGCCGAGCGCCCGCAGTCCTTGCAGCAAACTCAGGCAGCGCCGGTGCGCGCCGGAGCGGGGCGGGTAGAGGTTCGAGTGAAAATAGGCGAGGGCGGTTTTACCGTTGCCAACATGGGTCGAAACAGCGGTTGCTGCAACGGGAGCCGGGATGTTCGTCACCATCGTCACCGGTGCCACACTTCGCTCCGCCGCGCCGCGATACGGCGTCAGCGTGAAATCGATCCGGGCCAATCCGTCCGCCTCCGCGAGACGATTCGCGAAGTCGAGCCAGCCCCGCGCGCGGGCGTGGCGCACGCAGAACGAATACGCGGCGAGCAACGCCTCGCGGCCCGTGAGGACGCGGCCATCGACGGTGAGCGTGACATTGCCGCCGACACTGGGTTGTTCGAGTTTGCGGACGAGATCAAGCAGGCCGGCGAGCTTCGGCTCCATTTTGCTGACGAGTTCGCCGCACTGACGGAACTCGGGCGAGAGAATGGTGAACGCCGCCTCGCCGTGTTGCTCGAAGCAGCGCCGCAGCGAGCGGCCCTCGCGATACGAGCGGCGGAACATTCCGGCGAACTCCGGCCCGCGCACCAACTGGCTCACGACCTCGGGATGATACTCGACGCGCAGCGCAAGCGTGCGGCTCAGGCGCAGCGCCAGTTCCATGTCCTCGTAGCCGAAGCGGTATTCGGGATCGTATTGCGCGTGCGCAAAGAGCGAGCGTTTGCAGGAGGAAGTGCCGCCGTAAAATTTGTCAAAACCGTGCCACACGCCGGGCGCGGGAAAGCCAATCACGCCGTTGCGGCCATCGAACATCCATTCGAGCAATGGCGTGCGCGCGAGCGCCGGGGCAGGCGCGACTTGCGCGAGGAGAATGTCCGTCTCGGCCGGATGCGCTTGGTGAAACGCGACGCAGCGTTCGAGGTAATCCGCGGCGGGCACGTCGTCGTCATCGTGCAGCGCGAGCCACGGGGCGCGCGCGAGTTCGATGCACTGGTTGCGCGCGGCGGCGAGACCGCAGTTCGGTTGGTAGTGATAGGTGAGGCGGAGTTGCGCCGCGAAATGTTTGGCCACGTCCTCGACCGGCGGCTGCGAGCCGTCATCGACGATCACGATTTCAAACTGCTCTTTCGGCAGCGTCTGCGCGGCGAAACCGGCGAGGCATTGTGCGAGAATTTGCGGGCGATTGTAGGTCGGCAGAATCACCGAGATGCGCGGCGGCGAGGAGAAGGACGGTGGGCAGCCTGCCCCCCCCCCGGTAGCGCAGGTTTCCAAACCTGCTGTATCGCCGGTTTCTAAACCGGCGCGCGTCCGATTTGTCTGCGGCGTTGGAACAGTCGGGCGGTTCGCCGGTTTGGAAACCTGCGGTACGGCGCCTGCGGCGGTGTCGGTGGGGACGCCGAGTGCGGCGAGATTTTCTTTCGCCAGCGCGTTGTTTGGATCAATGGCGAGCGCGCGTTCGTAGCACGACTGCGCGGCGGGTTGATCGCCAACCTTGTAGCAGCAGAGGCCGAGGGAGAGGAGGCTGTCCATGTCCGCGGGATGCGTCTCGAGAATTTGCAGAAACGCCTGCGCGGCGTGCGAGTAGTGGCCGGCGTCGATGTTGAGATCACCCAGCAATTTCAGGCCTTCGCGATGGTTTGGCTCGAGTTCCAGCGCGCGACCGAGCGCGGCCTCGAACTCCTCGATGTGATCCAAACGCACCGCGGCCATCGCCAGCTTGACGAGCGTTTCGGCGCGGTCGGGGCGGAGGCGGTTGGCCTTCGAGAATTCCAGATGTGCGAGCCGCACTTCGCCGAGTTGGAAAAAGACGCAGCCCAGGCTCTCGCGAATGTCGCCGTCCTGCGGCGACAACTCGGCGGCGCGACTGAGCGCGTCGCGCGTGGAGGCGAGGTCGCCGCGTTGAAACGCGGCGTTGGCGGCATTCAGCATCGCGGCCAGATCGTTTGCGGGCGTGCTCGCGGGAGGGGCTGTGGGCGCGGGCGTCGCGGCGGTGGCTTCGCGCTGGCGGCGGGCGTCGGCGAGGATTTTCTCGGCGCCCTCGCGCGTCGTGGGCGTGTAGAGTTGCGGATGGTTGAGGACGATTTGCGCCTTCAATTCGAGATCATGCTCGCGCGCTTTCGTGATCATGCTCTCGGCCTTGGTGCGGTAGCGCAGCAGCGGCTCGGCGAGGCGGCGGCCTTGAAAACCCCGGGCGAAACAGCCGACCCAGAAATCCCAATCCTCGTAGCCCCAGACCATGTTGCGGTTGTAGCCGCCGACGGATTCCCAGACCTCGCGGCGGAAGAGCGCGCAGTAGGCGTGGCGCGTGTTGGCGAGCACGGCGCGCGGGTCGCCGTCGTGTGTGAGCCACAATTCGTTGCGATGCCCGAACTGCTCGACGTCGGTGTAGGCGATGGAAATTTTCGGATCGGCGTCGAGCGCGGCGACGGTCTTGGAGAGGAAGGCGGGCTGCAACAAATCGTCGCTGTCGAGCGGAACGAGGTAGCGCCCGCGCGCCGCGCGCATCCCGGCGTTGCGGGCGTCGGAGAGGCCGCCGTTGGGTTTCTCGAGGAGGCGGATGCGGCGGTCGGGATTTTTCGCGATCAGTTCGCGCGCGACGGCGCTGGTGTTGTCGGGGCTGCCGTCGTTCACGATCAGCAGTTCCCAATCGGTGAAGGTTTGCGCGAGGACGCTGGCGACGGTCTCGGGCAACAGGTCGGCCTGGCGGTAGCACGGGACGATGACGGAGACGGTGGGGGGGCTTTGGGGCGCGGCTTTGGTGGCTGACGCGGTTTTCGTTTTTGGCGTGAGGCGCGCGGCGATGCCTTGTTTGAAACTTTCGAGTTGCTCGGCGAGCGCGGTGTTTCCGGCGCGGCGGACTTCGAGAATATTTTCGGCGAAGAGCGCGAAGAACGCCGGGGTCAGGCGCTCGGGCGCGGCGTGGACGAAGACCATCAAATCCTGCGCCTGCAACATTTCCTCGAAGATGCGGCGCGCGGCGAGGAACTCCTCGACGGGCAGCGGGCCGGGGTGGTGCAGCGCTTCGCCGAGGCGGCTGCGCAGTTCGAGTTCGTCGTCGCACAGCGCGGGCGGGACGGGCACGGCGGCCCCGATTGTCACGGTCTTGAGCGGGACTTCCTGATGACAACCGTTCGGCGTGAAGCCGTTGAACTCGCCGATGGCGATGCGTTCGCCGTTCGCAAAACGCGCGGCCAGCGCGGTCGCGGAGAGTTCGGAATCCCGCGCGGCGCGGTTGTCGAAGCTGGTTTGCACCTTGTTCGCGGGCACGGAAAACGCGACGGACGCGGGCGGACACAAGAGGCGCGGATGCGTGGCGGCGAACTTCGGCGCTTGTTCGGAGAGGCGCGCTTCGAGCGTGTTGGGATTGGTGAACGCGAGCGTTTGCAGCACCGGCAGCACCTCGGCGACGCGATAGAGGGAACTCGAAACCTCGAGCGGATAGCTGAAATCACAGGCGGCCGCGGGCCACGAGAATTCGAGCAGGTCGGGTGACGCCGCGGTGAAGGCGGGCAGCGCTTGCGCGCAGTTGAGCGAGTAGCAGTTCGTGGTGTTGCGGCCGAGGCGCAGCGAGACGCCGAGGGCGGCGGGATTTTCCGCGAGCGCGTTGGCGAAGGCGTCGAGGCGGAAGGGGCGCACGAAAAGCGTGTCGTCCACGAGGAAGAGAATCTGCTCGGCGGCGGCGACGAGGCGCAGCACGTCGGCGCGGAAGTTGGTTTCGCGGATGAGTTCCACGCCCCGGTGCTCGCGCTGGACCTGCTCGTAGGCGGTGGCGAGTTCGGGGGTCGAGGTGGTGAAAAGAACTTTCACCGTCACGTCGGGCGCGTCGCCGCGGTGCATCGCGAACGAGCGCAGCGTGGCGTCGAGTTGCAGCGGGCGGTCCTTGCTGAAGACGAGGGCGGTGACGGCGCGGCGGTGTTTTTCCGCGGGCGCTGATTTCGCGCGCGGCAGCGTGGCGGCCCCGGAATCATTGGTCGTTTCGTTGACCGGTTTCGCGACGGGCAGTTTGCGATAGGCGACGAAATAGCCCGCGGTGAGCTGGTCGTTGAAGCATTTGTCCTCGAGGCCGTAGAGGAAGCGTGGGAGCAATTCGTTGAAAAGTTCGCGGATAAAACCGGCGTTTTCACCGTGCAAATGGCCGTGCTGATCCCACGTCCATGCGACGCGCGCGGTCTCCTGCGCGAGCAGCCGGAACGCGCCGCCGTTGGGCGTGAGGCTCGTGACGCCGAGGCCGAATTTCGCGCCGAAGTGTTTGTACCATTCGGGCGTGTAGCCGCTGTAAAAGTGAAACGGGAGTTGATGCAAACCCGACATGAGCGGCGCGGTGATAAGCAGGCGGCCGCCGGGGCGGACCAGCCGCGCCAGCTCGCGCAGCGCGGCGATCGGCTCGGGCACGTGTTCGAGAACCTCGGTGCAAACCACGACATCGAACGAGGCGTCGGGCGCGGGGATGGCCGCGATGTCGGAGACGAAGTCGATGGCGCCGTAGGCGGTGGTGTTGCCGAGTTTCACGCCCTCGAATTTTTTGAAATCGTGCGTGCGGTATTCGCAGTGGCCGAAGAATTGGCGGTACGGACACGTGCCCGCGCCGACGTCGAGGACGCGCGAGCCGGCGGGGATTTCGGCGGCCTGCTGGCGCATCCAGGCGTCGCGGGAGAGTTGGTTGAAATCGTGGATCGCTTCGAGTGGGAGCGGGCTGGAGTGGGTGGCGAG
>JAYVOY010000315.1:0-5510 GCA_043757645.1 Verrucomicrobiota bacterium | reverse complement strand
CCGACCCCGGCGTGGGCATATACGGCCGCCCATCCATCGTATCAAAGGAAAACACCTTCTCGGATGGGCGCACGACAAAATCGCTCTTGAACGGCGTGTGCCGGTCCGTACCGCTGAACTGCCCGCCCAAACCCTGTAGTACGCCGCTCGCGCTGCCCTGCGTTCCCGGCCCCATGCCGACGATGCCCAGATACGGATTCGCGCGATAATGCGAGCTGGCGATCCAATTCACGTTTTCCACCGTGTGCGCCACATACGGCACCGTGGCACCCTTGGGAAACGACGGACAAATGTAGCTCTTCACCCCCGCCAAATAATTTCCCAACACCGACAAGCCATTGGCCGCTCCATACGTTGACACCGTGCCGTAGGGGTTCACCGACGGCGTGATCCACGAAAAAATCAGCGCGTCGTTTTGCTCGCCCGTGTAAACCAACTGCGCGGTGACGAATTGCTTCGCGTCGCTCAAGCACGACAACGCCTTGGCCTTGGCCTTCGCCGCACCGAGCGCCGGCAACAACATACTCGCCAGAATGCCGATGATCGCGATGACCACCAGCAACTCAATCAACGTGAATCCCGCCCAACCGCGGGCCGGCAAAAATGTTTTCGTGCGCGACTTCATAAATAAATGTGACGCGGCTCCGACGCCTTCCCGCAAACCACGCTTCACATTCGTTTCCGGGAAGGCATCGCACCACGCGCCTCTCATTCTCAGAAATGATTCCTTTGCCCCCCAATTCTCTTGCCACCGGTTTTACATCTGCTGCCCCGCCGCCATTCCCGCACTTGTCGCCCGGCAAAACTCCCGGCATTCTCCCCCTCGCACCACGACACCGCATGAAAACCGCCCTCGCCAAAACCCTCGCGCTCGCCCTGCTCACCCTCGCCTCTGTGCCTTCCGCGCGCGCCGCAGACCCCACCCCGTTCGATCCCGCCCTCCAGGATTTCGTCAAGCGCTTCAAGCCCGGCGGCGCGCTCGGCGACCGCGCCGCGCCGCGCCCCACCCCCCAAACCTCCCTCACCAATTTCCAAGCCGCCGCCGGTCTCCAAATAACCCTCGCCGCCAGCGAACCCGCCGTGCGCCAGCCGCTGAATATGCACTTCGACGAACGTGGCCGCCTCTGGGTCGTGCAATACCTTCAATACCCGTTCCCCGCCGGACTCAAAATCGTGAAGTATGACCAGTACCTCCGCGCCGTTTACGACAAAGTCCCGCCCGCCCCGCCGCGTCACGATAAAGGCGCCGACCGCATCACCATCTACGAAGACACCGACGGCGATGGTGTCTTCGAGAAATCCCACGACTTCCTCTCCGACCTCAACCTAGCCCGCAGCGTCGTCACCGGACGCGGCGGCGTCTGGGTGCTTAATCCTCCCTATCTTCTCTTCTATCCCGACCGCAAGCGCCAAGACCGCCCCGACGCCGACCCCGAGGTCCACCTCTCCGGCTTCGGCATAGAAGACACCCACTCCGGCGCGAATAGTCTGGCGTGGGGACCGGATGGCTGGCTCTACGGCGCGCACGGCAGCACCTGCACCGCTACTATCAAAGGCATCCGCTTCCTTGGCCAGGCTATCTGGCGTTATCATCCGCGCACCCACGAATTCGAAGTATTCGCCGAGGGCGGCGGTAATACCTATAGCCTCGAGTTCGACCGCAAGGGTCGCGCCTTCTCCGGCACCAACTACGGCGACACCCGCGGCGTTCATTACGAACAAGGCGGCGCTTATATCAAAGACTGGGGCAAACACGGCCCGTTGATGAATCCCTACTCCTTCGGTTGGTTTGAACACATGGGCCACGTGGGCTACAAACCGCGCTTCCCCCAAGCCATGCTCATCTACGAGGGTGGGGCGATCCCGCAACTCACCGGCCAGATCATCGCCGGCATGGCCCTCACCAGCCGCGTGCAAGCCAGCGCGCTTGCGCAGGATACTTCGACCTTCCGCACCACCGACACCGAAACTCTAGTTACCACCACCGAGAAATGGTTCCGCCCCGTCGATGTCAAGACCGGCCCCGACGGCGGCATCTACATCGCCGACTGGTGCGACACCCGCCTCAGTCACCTCGACCCCCGCGATACTTGGGACAAGGATTCCGGCCGCATCTATCGCCTCCACACCCCCGGAGCCAAGGGAATTAAACCCTTCGACCTGGCCAAACTTACCAACGACGAACTTATCCCTACTCTCACCCACTCGAATAAGTGGTTCCGCCAAACCGCCTTGCGCCTCTTCCATGATCGCGCCGACGCGAGTCTGGCCCCGCGCCTCAAATCCCTAGTACTAGGAACCACGCCCGCCCCCGCGAGCGCCGCCAGCGATCCCGCGCAATTCGCCCTGGAATGCTTCTGGGCCGTCAATGCCTGCGGAGGTTTCGACGAACCCTTCGCGCTGCAAACCATCAACCACGCCGATCCCTTCATTCGCTACTGGACCCTCCGTCTCCTCGGCGATGCGAAGAGAATCTCCCCGACTCTCCAAGCCGCCGCGCTGAAGCGCGCCCAGTCCGAAACCAATCCCGAACTCCGCGCCCAACTCGCCAGCGCCTGCAAACGCCTCCCCGGCCCCGACGCCCTGCCCATCGTGCGCGAACTCCTGCTCCGCCCCGAGGACGCCACCGACAAACACATTCCCTTACTCCTTTGGTGGGCACTCGAAAGCAAAGCCAGCACCGACCGCGAACGCGTTCTCCGTCTCTTTGAAGACAGCACCTTCTGGCATTCACCCATCGTTAGTAACTTCATCATCGCGCGTCTGGGTCGCCGCTACACCGCCGACCGCAGCGAGGAGAATCTCCGCACCGCCGCGCGTCTCTTCTCCCTCGCGCCCACCCCCGAGGACACCGCCAAGCTAGTCACCGGCATGGAGGAAGGACTCCAAGGCGACGCTATCACCACCGTTCCGCCGGAGCTTCGCCTCCGTGTCGCCGACATCTGGTCGAGTCATCCGCCCACGCCCACGCTTATCAGCTTCGCCCTCCGCCTCGGCCATCCGCCCGCCGCCGAAGCCGCCCTCGCCCGCGTCGCCGACCGCAAGGCCAGCGACGCCGAACGCCGCAAGCTAATGACCCTGCTCGCCGAGCGCGGCATTGTCGCCGCCGTCCCCGTGTTCCTCGAACAACTTACTCGCGAGAAGTCCGAAGCTACTCTCATCGAACTCATCAATGCCCTCCAACGCTTCAACACCCCCGAAATTCCCCGCGCCCTCCTTGAGGCCTATCTCACACTCCCCGCCAAACCCCGCGCCGCCGCCCAAACCGCCCTTGCCAGCCGCGCGACGTGGGCGCGCGAACTACTCGCCGCCGTCGATTTTGGCCGCCTCAAGAAAGAACAAATCACCGTCGCCAATCTCCTCGCCATTCAGAACCTCAAGGACACCGCCTGCACCGCACTAATCCAGCAGCATTGGGGCCGACTAACGAAAAGCTCCGAGGAAAAGGAAGCCCAAATCGCCAAAGTCCGCACCCTCCTCGCCACCGGCAAAGGCGATGTGAAAGCCGGCCGCGAAATCTTCAAACTCGTCTGCGCCACCTGCCACAAACTCAACAACGAAGGCGCGAACATCGGCCCCGATCTCACCGGCTACGAACGCGACAACCTCGACTTCATCCTCCCCGCCATCGTCGATCCCAGCCTCGCCATCCGCGAGGAATACACCGCCTTCAACGTCACCACCAAAGACGGCCAATCCCTCACCGGATTCCTACTAGAGAACACCCCGCAATCCATCACCCTCTCCGACCTCAACCAAAACAAACTCGTCATCGCCCGCCGCGACCTCCAATCCCTCCAAGCCTCCCCCACCTCCCTCATGCCCGAGGGTTTGGTGGAAGCCATGACCGAAACCCAAATCCGCGACCTCTTCGCCTACTTCACCTCCGGCGTGAACCGACCCAACTCGAAATGACCCCCGCTTGTAGGAGTCGAGGTTACGAGACTCTAACTAGCCAAAGATAAGAAGACCCCCATCATCCTATCAAAGCGTTAAATCAAATCCCCCAAATTCCTTTGCCAGCATTCCCAAGCTAGTTCCCCTCAGAACCTCCCTCAGACTCACCTTCACTCCCTATTATTACCATGCCCTCCCCCATCCACGCCGTCATCCTCACTCACGCCGCCGGCCCGCACCTCGACGCCTACTACACGGCCTTAGCCCAATGCCCCGAAGTGGCGACCGTCGGCCTGGCCGATCCCAGTGGCACCACCTTCGCCGCCGCCGCCAAAACCCTCGGCCCCAAACTCCGCCAAACCACCCGGGACGCCGCCGCCCTTCTGCGCGACACCCACCCCGCGCTCGCCTTGGTCACGATGGAAGCTACTCTAGCTCCCGCCGCCATCGACCTGGCCCTCGAGAATGGCTGCCACGTCTTCGCCGAAAAGCCCGCGTGCATCCGCGCCTCCGACTTCGCGCCCCTCGTGCAAAAGGCCGAGGCCAAGCATCTCCACCTCATGCTGGCTCTGGCCAACCGTATTACTCCCGCCGTCCAAGCCGCCCGCCAACTGGTCCGCGATGGGCGCCTCGGTAAACTTTACGGCATCGAACTCCACCTCGTCGCCGATCAAACCCGCCTCAAGAGCGAATCCTATCGGAAGACTTGGCTCGCCCAGAAAGCCCGCGCCGGTGGCGGCCACCTTACTTGGCTTGGAATCCACTGGTTAGACTTGGCCATGTATCTTACCGGTGCCTCCATCACCGCCGTCGCTGGCTTCTCCGGTGTCGTGGGCGGACAACCCCTCGAGGTCGATGACTCCAACGCCCTTGCCCTCCGCTTTGACAATGGCATCTTCGGCACCATGACTTCCGGCTACTATCTCAAGAGCGGCTACCATCAACACCTGAAGATATGGGGCGAATCCGGCTGGCTCTGGTTGTGCGAACAAACGGAAGCCCCCCTCCAGTGGCAACTCTACACCGACCCCAGGAGTGCCGGCATTCAATCCTTCAAACAGCCCAACGAACCCAGAGGTTACACTCCCTACGTCCGCGCCGCCGTCCTGGCCGCCGCCGGTCTGGCTGAACCACCGATAACTCCGCGCGAAGGTCTCCGCGTCCTCGACACCCTCTTTGCCTTTTACGAAGCCGCCCGCACCGGGCAGACCAAGACAGTCCAGCGGGACTGAAGAAATGTTCAGCCGGAACGATGCAATTGAGCCACGGATGAAACACGGATGGAACACCGCTGGCCGGGACGTGGGTCCCGAGCTTTGGTTCCAAGGCGGGCACATTATTCGGTGAGTGGTCCAGACAGCGAAGAGCCGAACGAACGGACTCCTCTGTCTGTGTTCCATCCGGGTTTCATCCGTGGCTAAAAAATAGTTCCGGCTGAACCGGAACGATGCCGTTGGCGGAACGCCGCCGTCTCGGCGGCTCACGGCGTGGGCGGTTCCGCGCGGCTAGTGGCGCCCAAACCTTGGCGTCACCTTGCAGTGAGATTTTTACGCAACGGCCAGGGCTGGCATTAGCCCCGTTTGGACGGTGTGAGCCGCCGAGACGGCGGCGCT
>JAYVOY010000314.1:0-5513 GCA_043757645.1 Verrucomicrobiota bacterium | reverse complement strand
TCAAAGTTTTCGCCGGTTACGCGGGCTGGGCGGCCGGGCAGCTCGAGGACGAGATGAAGCGCGCCTCGTGGCTCACGCATCCGGCGTCGGTGGAATTGGTTTTCCAGCGCGACCCCGAAACGTTGTGGGCCGCAATCCTCCGCACGAAGGGCTGGGAATATCGCCTGCTCGCCGATTCGCCCGAGGATCTTTCGGATAATTGAGATGGCCGCTGAACGTGAGGCTTGCCGTGGTCGTGAGCCGTGGGCTGCGGGCGGAGCGAGCAAAAGCGGTCACCAATCCTGCGATCAAACGCCGGGGGATTTTGGGCGAAAAATGAAGGGCAAAATAAATCCGGAACCGCCGCCATTTTTTGCCCGCCATTTTTGCCTCAATATTTTTCGCGGTTCTCCGACCGCCTTTGTTTCGCTCACGGCACTTTCACGAAACGAATGCACACCGGCGACGGCGCTTCGAGCACGGTGCCCGTCGGCGTGAGGCGGCCGGTCTGCGTGTCGATTTTGAAAATCACGATGTTGCCGGAGTTGGAGTTCGCCGCGAGGAGGTAGCGGCCGGTGGGATCGACGTTGAAATTGCGCGGGGTTTTTCCGCCGGTGGCTTGGTTTTCCACGTAAGTCAGTTTGCCGGACTCCGCATCAATCGCGAAAACGACGATCGTGTCGTGGCCGCGGTTGGAGCCGTAGAGAAAGCGGCCGCTCGGATGCGCGACGACCTCGGCGGTGCTGTAGCCGGGCTTGACGGATTCGCCGGCGGGCAGGGTCGAGAGCGTCTGGATTTCCTTCAGTTCACCGCGCGCGGCGTCGTAGCTGAACGCGGTCATCGAGCAAACGGTTTCGTTGATCGCGTAGGCGAATTTCCCCTGCGGATGAAACGCGAAGTGGCGCGGGCCATTGCCCGAGGCGACCGCGGTGAACGGCGTCGCGTGCGGCGTGAGCGAGCCTTTCGCGGCATCGAAATCGTAGAGGAAAATCTTGTCGAGGCCCGCGTCGGCGGCGAAGGCGAGACGGTTCGCGGCGTCGAGATTGATCGAATGGGCGTGGGACGATTTCGGCTTGCCGTTGCTCATGCCGGTGCCGGTGTGCTGGATGAACGCGGTCGGATCGCTCACCGCGCCGTCGGGGCCGAGCGGCAGGCACGCGACGCTGCCGCCGCCGTAATTGGCGACGAGCACGTTCTTGCCGGCCTTGTCCACGACAAGGTGACACGGCCCCGCGCCGCCCGCGGAGCCTTGGCTCAACGCGGTGAGTTTGGCGGTTTGCAAATCAATCGAAAACGCGGTGACCGCGCCGGCCTTCTTGCCGCCGAAGTCGGAGATTTCATTCACCGCGTACAGATTTTTCCCATTCGGATGCACGGCGAGGAACGAGGGGTTGACGCTCTCGCCGACCATTCCGAGCGGCGTGGCGGCCCCGGTCGCGGCATCGAAGCGAAAGGCGTAAATGCCCTTGCACTTCGGCCCGGTGTAGGTGCCGACGTACATGAGATAATTTTCCGCGGCCGTGGCGGTGAGGAGCGCGGGGCCGCTGACTGCGGCGGCGAGCAGAGTGAGCGCGAGACCAAGGCGGGGCAGGGGGGGCGGAATTTTCATGGCTGTATCAGACCCTGGGGGCGGTGGGGAATTCAAGGCGTTTGGCGTGAGGTACGCGGACCGGGTGTGAGACAAATTTCTCCACCGAAAGCTGGCCACGCTTGGAGTTCCCGCCGAGGTGGTCGGTCACCGAGGCTTTGAGTACGGAGTCCCGCCTTCAGGCGGTGGGACGTCCGCACTCGCCGCAACGCGGGCGGGTTTCCAGTGTCCTCGCCACGGTCAACGCCCCACCGGCTGAAGCCGGGACTCCGTACCTTTGTTTGGGCTTCGCCGCGCTTCGCGGGCACGGCGGGAAAAGCGGCTTGGCAGTCCGGAGGCGCTTTGGTTAGCTCTGCGCACTCAATGAATTTGTCACCGAGCATTTGCCGCCTGTTTGCGCTGTTGTGGTTCGTGGTGCTGCCGTGGCGGGGTGCGGCGGAGGATTCTCCCTGGGTGATCGAGGGGCACTCGAAGACTTCGCAGTTGCAGTACGATTTCGCCAAGAAACTCGTGCGCGGGACCAACGGCATCGTCGTGCGACACACGCATCCGGTGCGCGGTGAATCGGAGCTGTCCGCGTCAGCGGCGGAGTTGAATCAGGAAACGGGCGCGGTGAAGGCCGAGGGTCATGTGGTGCTCAAGCACGACGGCTTGATCTGGCGCGGCGAGAAGCTCGAGTTCAATTTCAAGACGCGCGAGATGAAGGGGCAGGAATTCCGGTTTTCGTCGCGGCCGTTTTATGTCGGCGGGATGAACTTGGGGACGGACCCGACGAATCGGATTCACTTCGCCGAGAACGCGGTGATCACCACGGACGATGTCGAGGAACCCGGCTACCGCGTCGTCGCGCGCACGCTGCGGATTTATCCGGGCAAACGCATCGAGGCCGACGGGGCCACAATTTATCTGGGCAAGGTGCCGGTGTTTTATCTCCCGAAATACACGCGCTCGCTCGAACGACACCCGAATAATTTCAGCTACGTGCCCGGCTACCGCAGCGCGCACGGGCCGTTCCTGCTGACGAGTTTCAACTGGGAGGGCACCACGAATGTTTCCGGCGCGGTGCATCTGGATTACCGCCAGCGGCGCGGGTTCGGCGGCGGGCCGGATTTTGATTACCACCTCGGCCGGCTCGGCCACGGCGAGTTGAAATATTATTTCGCCAAGGATGACGCGCCCGGCGCGAGCATCGGGCAGAATATTTACGGCAACAATTTCCGCGAGCATCGCCAGCGCGTGAGCTTCTTCCACGAGGCGGACATCACGACCAACCTCACGGTCAAGGCGCTCGTGCGGTACCAGAATGATCCCTACTTGGTCCGCGATTTTTTTGAGGGCGAGTATCGGCGGAACATCCAGCCGTCCACGTTTCTCGAGGTCAATCAGCTCTGGCAGAACTACAGCCTGAACCTCCTCGCGCAGCCGCGTTTGATGACGTTTTACGAAACGGTCGAGCGCCTGCCGGACGTGAAGCTCTCGGGCCTGCGCCAGCAAATCGGGGTGACGCCGCTCTTCTACGAGAGCGACACCTCGGTCGGATATTTTCAGCGGCGCTTCTCCGGCAACGTGACGCCTGAGTTCGCGGCGTTTCGCGGCGACACGTATCATCAGGTGGTTTTGCCGCAGACATTCTTCGGCTGGCTGAATGTCACCCCGCGCGTCGGCGGGCGCTTCACGCATTACGGCGAGGCCAGCGGGCCGGGCGCGGCGACGGTCGAGCAGGATCGCGCGGTGTTCAACACGGGCGTCGAGGCGTCGTTCAAGGCGTCGCGCGTGTGGGGCGGCGTGAAGAATCGCACGTTCGAACTGGACGGCGTGCGGCACATCCTCGAGCCGTCGGTGAACTACGCGTTCGTGCCGCGTCCGAACGTGCGCCCGAATCAGTTGCCGCAGTTTGACACCGATCAAGTGAGCTTCCGCCTCCCGCCGATTGAGTTCCCGGATTACAACTCGATCGACTCCATCGACAGCCAGAACGTGCTGCGGCTCGGCCTGCAAAACCGGCTGCAAACCAAGCGCGACGGGCAGATCGAAAACGTCGTGAACTGGGCCGTGTTCACCGACTGGCGCCTGCAACCCAACGCGACGAACACGACCTTCAGCGACATTTTCTCGGACCTCGAATTGCGCCCGCGCTCGTGGCTCGCGTTCACCTCCGAGACGCGTTACGACCCGAACCGGACGGCGTGGCGGCTGGCGGATCATCGCGCGGTGTTCACGCCGCAGGATTTTTGGAGCGTGTCGGTGGGGCACCGTTATTTCCAACCCGACGCGAGCTTCGGCACAAACCTCCCGAACAATCTCATCACCGGGAGTTTTTATTTTCGGCTGAACGAGAACTGGGGGCTCCGCGCGTCGCAACATTTCGAGGCGCGCGACGGCACGCTCGAGGAGCATTTCTACTCGCTCTATCACGACTTCCGCAGTTGGACCGGCGCGTTGACGTGCCGCTTCCGCGACAACCGCACAGGGCGCGACGATTTCTCGATTGGGTTCACCTTCTCGTTGAAAGCGTTCCCGCGCATGAAGCTGAACGCCGACCGCGATTATCCGACGAGCTTGTTCGGCGGTTGAGCGGCGGGCGCGGCGTTGTTCGGGAGCGTGTCATCCACGATGCACGCGGTGACGACATCGGCCGCGACGTTGAGCACCGTGCGCGACATGTCGAGGAAGCGATCCACGCCCAGAATCAGCGCGATGCCCTCGGCGGGCAGGCCGAAATTCACCAGCAGCCCGACGATCAACGGCAGCGACGCGCCGGGAATCCCCGCCACCGCCACCGCGCTCACCACCGCCAGAAACAGCAGCAATGCCTGCTGCCCAAACCCGAGCGTGAGGCCGTACACCTGCGCGATGAACAACACGACACAGCCCTCGTAGAGCGCGGTGCCGCTCATGTTCAGCGTCGCCCCGAGCGGCAGCACAAACCCCGCGGTGCTGGCGGACACGCCGAGATTTTCGCGCGTCACCTGGATGCTCGTCGGCAGCGTGGCGTTGCTCGAACTGGTGGAAAACGCCGTGATCAAAATCGTGCGGATGGCGCGGAAGAAAACGCGGGGCGACCGGCGCGTGAACAATTTCAACAGCAGCGACATTGTGCCGAACAGGTGAATGGCCATCACCGCGAGAACGCCCACGACGAAGAGCAGGAGCGAGGCGAGAAATTCAAAACCGAGTTTGATCACGACGCTCGCGAGCATCGCGGCGACGGCGGACGGCGCGAGTTGCAGCGCGAAGTGAACGAGCCGCGTCATCAGGTCGTTCATCAGTTCGAGGCCCGTTTGCAGGCGCAGGCGCTGTGAATCAGCGAGCGTGGTGCCCGCCGCGCCGAGCAGCAGCGCGAAGACGATCAGCGGCAGCACTTGGAAATCGACGACGGCCTTGAGCAGATTGCGCGGCATGAACATGTCCACCAGCGCCAGCGGCGTGAGGGCGGGTTGCTCGGCGGCCTTGGTTTGCAGGTCCGCGACGCTGGTGCCGAATTCCGCGAGCAGGCGCGCGCGGATTTCTGGCGCGAGACTGGCGCCGGGTTGCACGAGGTTCATCATCAGCAGACCGAGCGCGACGCCGATGGCCATGTTGAGCGCGAACAAGGCGAAGGTTTTTCCCGCCAGCGGGCCGAGTCGATCGAGCCGCCCGAGTTGCACCACGCCCAACGCCAGCGAGCCGAAGACGAGCGGCACGACGACGAAGAAAAGCAGGCGGAGAAAAATTTGCCCGAGCGGGTCCAGCACGTGCAGGGCGGTCCATTGCAATGCTGGCGCCACTCCCGGCTGCCAGTGCGTCAGCGCGCGGGCGACCAAGCCCAGCGTGATGCCGAGCAACAAGCCGCGGAGAATGCGCGTGGCGAGTTGGTCCGAAGCCGGTTTGGTGGTGGTCACAGGGACGGGTTGTTAATTCACGCGGCGGGCGGGTGTCGATACGCAATTCCGGCTGCGTTCGGAGT
>JAYVOY010000313.1:0-5519 GCA_043757645.1 Verrucomicrobiota bacterium | reverse complement strand
GCGGAGCGCCGAGCACCCGCTCGGCGCGAATCCAGCGCCGCGGCCCACGCCGAGCCGGTGCTCGGCGCTCCGATTCCGCGAGACCGCGAACGGCCACGATCGCCTAGCGGGCATTAATCTGCGCGGCGCCCTTCTCAAAACATTTCAAGCAAGTGAAATTCGTTTCCTGTGAGTAACCCTCTGCACGCCGAACAAGCCCTCGCCCTGCTCGAGAACCTCCGCGACACCGTGCGCGAATTCGCCGCGCGCGAGCAAAAGGTCCAGCACGATTTCAGCCTCCAGACCGCCCGCGCCCGCCAGCGCGGCGGCCTCGACGCCGACCAGTTGCGCGCGCAAATCGCCAATCAAATCCAAATCTCCGCGCTCTCCGTCGCCCGCGCCAAGGCCACCGCCACCGCGCGCTCGCAGGACCGCGCCGAGCGCATCCAGAAAGCGCTGCGCAACAGCCGCCGCCAGCGTCACGAGGAAACCGCCGACCGTGAGGGCCGCCGCAAACACAAACTCCAGACCGACACCCTCAACGCCAGCCGCCGCCGCGAACAAGCCCTCGCCGCCGCGGCCGCGCGCCACGCGGAATTCAGCGGCACCCTCGCCGCCGAAAATTCCACACTCACCGCCCTCGCCACCGAAGCCCGCCGCGCCCTCGGCGGATTTCCCGCGCTTGCCAAGAGCCTCGCCGAAGCCGCCGCGCCCGCCGCCGCGCCCGCGGGCGACGAACAGCAACTGCTTGCCGAATTGCAACAACGCCTCGCGACCCTGCGCGCCGGGGTCGATCACTTCCGCGCGCAATTTCTCCCGCGCTTTTTCAAGCTCGCGTGGCTCTGGATTTTCTTCGCCCTCGCGTTGCTCCCGCTCGTGACGCTTCTGAAATCCCTCGGCGTCCACGCCGTCACCTACGTTCACGGCGGCCTCGCCGCGGGCGCGGGCGTTGTCCTCATTTTGATTCTCCACCAAGTCGCCCGCGCCCAAGCCCGGCCCTCCGCCGCGAGCCTCGGCGCGGCCCTTGCCGACGCGCGCCAGATTCACGATGCGTGCGCCGCGCAAGCCGCCGCGCGCCACGCACAGGAAAACGAGCGGATCGAAACCGAATTGCGCGCGCGCAACGAACAGATCGACCGCGAGTGGAATCTCACCGAGGAAGAGGCCGCCACCGCGCGCGCCTCGTGGCCGCCGCGGCTCGACAAAAAAGCCGCGCGCGCCAACGCCACCAGCGAGCGCCTGCTGCAAAGGCTCGTCACGCGCCTCGACGAAAATCAGGCCGCCACCGCCGCGCGTTTGCAGGCCGACGCTGAGGCGCATTTCCAATCCGTCGCCGAAGCCGCCGCCGCGTTGCAGGCGGAGATCACCACGACCAACGAAACCAATTGGCGGAACCTCACCACCGATTGGGAACCCCGTATTCAGGCCCTCTACACCGCCATTGACGCCGCGCGAGCCGACGCCGCGCCGCTCTTCCCGCCGTGGTCCGCGGCTGGGTGCGACGCGTGGAAAGCGCCCGCGGATTTTCCCAACGCCGCGCAGTTCGGCCAGTTCCGCGTCGAGGTCCCCGCGCTCGCCGAGGCGCTGCCGCAAGACCCGCGCCTCGCGCTGCCCGGCGCGGCGCGCTTCGATTTGCCGCTGCTCTTGAGCTACCCCGAGCGCGGCTCGCTCCTGCTCGAAACCGCCGCGACCGGACGCGACGACATGATCGCCGCGCTGAACAACACGATCCTCCGCCTCTTGTGCGGCGCGTCGCCGGGACGCCTCAGTTTCACGATCATTGATCCCGTCGGCCTCGGGCAAAGTTTCTCCGGCATCATGCACCTGGCCGACTACGCGGATCACCTCATCAACAACCGCATCTGGACCCAGCCCGCGCAGATCGACGAGCGCCTCGCGACACTGAACGAGCACATGGAAAAAGTGATCCAGATGTACCTGCGCAACGAATACGCCACCATTGCCGAATACAACGAACAGGCCGGAAACATTGCCGAGAAATATTATTTCCTCGTCGTCGCCGATTTCCCCTCGGGCTTCTCCGAAACCGCCGCCAAACGTCTCCTCAGCATCGCCGCCAGCGGCGCGCGCTGCGGCGTGTTCACGCTGATTCACTGGGACCGCCGCCAGCCGTTGCCGCAGGATTTTTCGCCCGATGATTTGCGCAAAGGCAGCCTCTGCGTCGCGCATCGCGGCCACGAAATCACGCTCGCCGGACGCGCGTTGCCCGGCGCGACGCTCGCGCTGGAACATCCGCCCGCGCCGGAAATCGCCGTCGGCCTCATCCACAAAATCGGCCTCAGTAACCGCGACTCGAACCGCGTGGAGGTTCCCTTCTCGCACATCGCGCCGCCCGATTCCGCGCTGTGGACCGTCGAGACCACGAACGAATTGCGCGTGGCCATCGGCCGCACCGGCGCGACGAAATTGCAGTATCTCGCCATCGGCAAAGGCACGCGCCAGCACGCGCTGCTCGCGGGCAAAACGGGTTCCGGCAAATCGACTTTGTTCCACACGATCATCACGAATCTCGCGCTCTGGTGCAGTCCCGAGCAGGTCGAGTTTTACCTCATCGACTTCAAGAAGGGCGTCGAGTTCAAGACCTACGCGACCCATCGCCTGCCGCACGCGCGCGTGATTGCGATCGAGAGCGACCGCGAATTCGGCCTGAGCGTGCTGCAAAAACTCGACGATGAATTGCGCCGCCGCGGCGATCTCTACCGCAAGATGGGTTGTCAGGATGTCGCCGGTTACAAGCGCGTCGGCGGCACCGAACCGATGCCGCGCCTGCTGTTGCTCGTGGATGAATTTCAGGAACTCTTCGTCGAGGACGACAAGATTTCGCAGAACGCCTCGATGCTGCTCGACCGCATCGTGCGGCAGGGCCGCGCGTTCGGCATTCACGTGATCCTCGGTTCGCAAACGCTCGGCGGCGCTTACACCGTCGCGCGCACCACGCTCGGCCAGATGGTCATCCGCATCGCGCTGCAATGTAATGAGGCCGACGCCTACCTCATCATGGATGACAACAACCCCGCGCCGCGCCTGCTGTCGCGACCCGGCGAGGGCATCTACAACGACGCCGCGGGCGCGGTCGAGGGCAACAGTCCGTTCCAGGCCGTGTGGCTCCCCGACGAGGTCCGCGACACTTATCTCGAAAAAGTCACCGCCGCCGCCGCCCGCTCGGGCATTGCGTATTCCGACCCCATCGTCTTCGAGGGCAACGCGCCGTCCGACGTGCGCGAGAATCCGCTCCTCCGCGCCGCGCTCGCGGCGAACGCGATCGAACCCACCACCGCCCCGCGCATCTGGCTCGGCGCGCCGAACTCGATCAAAGGCCCGACTGAAGTTTCGTTCCTGCGCCAGAGCGGCAACAACCTGATCCTCGTTGGCCAGCGCGATGAAGCGGTTCTCGCCATTCTCTCGCTCTCGCTCATCGCGCTCGCCGCGCAATTTCCGAAAGGTGCCGCGCGCTTCGTCGTGTGCGATGGCAGCGCGCCCGGTTCCTCATCGCGCGAATTTCTCGACCGCGTCATCCGCCTGATTCCGCACGAGATTATTTCCGCCCGACAGAGCGACCTCCCGCGCCTGTTCAAAGACCTCGCCGACGACCTGGGCCGGCGCACCGGCGACGAAGCGCCGGGCACGACGCCCACGACGTTCGTCGTCATTCACGGTTTGCAGAAGTTCAACAAACTCCGGCACGAGGACGACTTCGGCTACGGCTCGGGCGACGCCGACGCGCCGCCGAATCCCGCCGTGCTGCTGAACACACTCCTCACCGAGGGCACGCGCCACGGCTTCCACATCCTCGCGACGTGCGACAGTTTCAACAACGCCAGCCGTTTCCTGAGCCGCAAAGCGCTCGGCGAATTTGAACTCCGCGTCCTGTTCCAAATGAGCGCCAACGATTCCGCGAGCCTCATCGACAGTCCGAAAGCCAGCACCCTCGGCCTCCACCGCGCGCTCTACTACAACGAGCAGGAGGGGCAGCTCGAAACCTTCCGCCCCTACTCGCTGCCCGACACCGAGTGGCTCGAACAAACCGGGCGCGATCTCACCCGGTTGCTCGGATAATTCGCGCCGCTTCCAGTCCCTCAGAGCCTGTTTGGAAAATGGGTGGAACGGGCTGCTGGCCCGTCCTCGGCGCCGCCACCGGACGAACCATGGGGTGCGTTCTGGGCGCCGTGTGAGCGGCGGGCCAGTCGCCCACCGCAACGGGCCAGTGGCCCGTTCCACCCAGACTGCAACTGCATGGTTCCGGTTTAGGCGGCGGGGCGCGCGCGCGTTTTGTGGGCGCTGCGCGCCCATTCTCTGCCGCGGAGCGGCATCGGAGAAGATTAGCCGGGGGCAAGCGAGCGAATGCGAGCGCGGCCCCCGGTTGGCGCGTGCGCGAGGCCCTGCCCCGGAGGGGCACCGGAGGACCATCGTTCCCGCGCCGTCACCGGATTGTTTCTCCGATGCCCCTCCGGGGCAGCAGTATCTTCGCGCGGCGGACCGGGGGCTGCGCTCGCTGTCGCTCGCTGGCCCCCGGCTAATTTCCTGCGGCGTCCCTCCGGGACCAGAACGCGCGCCCGCGCCCTGTTTGGACGGGGTGAGCCGCCGGGACGGCGGCGGTCCTACTGCATGGTTACGGCCAAACAAGCTTCCAGAATTACAGCGGGCCGGGCGGCTCAAGTGGGTTGCTGCGCCGCGGCAATTATCCGATCGAAGAGCCGCTCCACTTCGCGCTTCGTTTCTTCATCGAGACGGAAGCCGACGGGGCCGCGGACGAGGGTGTTTTGGAAAATGCCTTGGCGCACGAGGAGGTGTTTTTCCACGGCGAGAAAACCGTCGAGACTGGTCTGCATCGAGATGAGCGCGGCGAGCGGGCCGTGGATGCGGTCGGCGCGCGCGGTGTCGCCGGCGGCCAGCGCGTGCCAGAGCGGGACGAGGCCGCGAATGAGGTCCGCGCCGGGCATGGTGCCGACGAGGCCGCGTTGGAAGGAGTCCACGAGCGCGATGCCGCCGGTGCCCTCGAAGACGCGGGCGCGGCCGCCGGTGGCGTCGCGGAGTTCGGAGAGTTTCGGGCCGATGGGATTGGCCTCGGGTTTGTAGAGGACGCGCGCGGGGCCGAATTCGTCGAGCAGCCGCGCCTGCATCGCGATGGGCATCGGTTTGCCAACGTAACCGCTGGCGTCCTGCACGATGACGGGAATGCCGACGGCCGCGATGAGGCGCCGATAGTAGGCAAGCAACTCAGCCTCGCCGAGGCCGATGGAGACGGGCGGAATGGCCATGACGGCGTGGGCGCCGGCGGCTTCGGCGTGGCGGGCGTAACGCTCGGCGACCTTGGTGGATTCCGCGCCGACGCTGATGACGACGACGCCGCGGGCGCGGCCGAATTCGCAGGCGCGCGCGGCGAGTTCCTCGCGTTCCTCGCTGGAGAGCCGGAGGGTTTCGGAGACCATCGCCATCACGATGCCGTGCGCGCCGCAGTCGTAGAGCCAGTCGAGTTCGCGCTGGAGCGTGGGGAAGTCGATGGTTTCGTCCGGGTGATA
>JAYVOY010000312.1:0-5525 GCA_043757645.1 Verrucomicrobiota bacterium | reverse complement strand
GGCGGCCGTCGTCGCCGACACGGTAGGCGGCGATGCTGTCGTGGCCGCGATTGGTGCCGTAGAGGAAACGGCCGTCGCGCGTGATTTTCAAATCGGCGCAATAACTCTTGCCGGTGAAGTCCGCGGGCAGCGTCGCGATCGTCTGGCGCTCGGTGAGCACGCCCGTGGCCGCGGCGTAGTCGAACACCGTCACGGAATTTTTCAGTTCGTTAATCACGTACACGTATTTTTCGTTCGGATGAAAAATCAAATGCCGCGGACCCGCGCCGGGCGGGGCTTTCGCGAGGGCCGGCTCGTTCGGCGTGAGCGTCGCGGTGGCGGCGGCGAGGCGGTAGCTGAGGATTTGGTCGATGCCGAGATCGGCGGCGAACGCGAAGCGATTGTCGGGACTCACCACGAAGCTGTGGGCGTTCGGCCCCTTCTGCCGCGGCAGATCGACGCTCGCGCCGGCGTGTTGAAAAAACGAAACCATCTCGCCAAGCGAGCCGTCGTCGCGCACCGGCAGCGAGCCGACGTTGCCCGTGGTGTAATTGGCCACGAGCACCGTGCGCCCCGTGGCATCGACATCGACGTAGCAACTGGCCGAGCCGCGCGTGGACTGGCGGTTCAGCAAGTTCATGCGCCCCGTGCGCCCCTCGAGGGCGTAGGCGGCGACCTCCTCGGGCACCTTGCTCCCGAAGCTTTTCGCGTGAATCGCGTACAAAAATTTCTGATCCCGCGACACCGCCGTGAAGAACGGATGCTCGACGCCCACGGTGCGGTGCAGCGCTCGCAACGCGCCGGTTTCCGGGTCGAGGTTGAACGCGTGAATCGCGCCATTCGTTCCCGCGGCGAAGGCGGAGATGAACACGAGCGGGTCGGCGGCGTTCACGTGGGTGGCGGCGCCGCCAAGCAGCGCGCCGAGCAGGGACAGGAGAGTTCGCGGGGAATTTCGCATGGAATGATGGGGGTGTTTAAGGAATCGCTGGCGATCCGTTGTGGACGCTGGTGGTCCCGTTTGGAAAAGGTGCTCTGACGCAAAAGCACCGGCGAAACCTCAATCAAATCCGCCGCGCGTTCCCACGCGAGTTGCCGCGCCACGCGATTGCGTGCGCCAGCCGTGCGGTTTCGGGTGTGATTAAAAATGGGTGAGGACGCCCCGAAACGTAGCGCAGACTTCCGTAGCGCAGACTTCCAAGTCTGCTGTATCGCCGATTTCCAAATCGGCGGGGCGTGGCAAGGCCCGAGAGCGCTGGCCACGCGGACGGTCGGCAGGCTGGAAGCCGTGCGACACCGCAGACTGGGAAGTCTGCGCTACCTCACCCACTTTTAATCCCGAATTCCGAAGCAGCGAGTGCGAGCCGCGCAGCGGCGCGGGGAGCGCACGCCGCTGGCGTGCAGTTTTCGGCAGCTCGCCGAAAACCTCGTTCCACTCACTTTTCTGCGCGGAGAAGAAAGTTAGAACTGGGACACGATGGTTTGGGCGGGCCGCCCAAACCAGCACGCGAGCCGCGTGCGCTCCCCATTCTCATTTCGGAATTCGGGTTCAGAGTTACTCGATGCGCAGCCCGCCGCTGACGGCGAGTGGCAACTGATTTTCGGGCGTGCCCGCGTGGCGAACGAAGGGCGGTTGAGCATTCAAATTTTCCCCCAAGATCATGCGCCCGCTCATTTTCATGTGATTTCGGGGCGTGAAGTCTCAGCAAAATTCCGGCTCGATAATGGCGCATTCATTAGCGGAACAATCGACCAGCGTGACCTGCGGAAAGTTCGATTCTGGTTTGAGCATCTCGGTGCCCGAGAAAAGCTCAACGAGGTTTGGAATAGGATGCACTGAGCCGTAACGATGCCGTAGGTAGGACAGCCGCCGTCTCGGCGGCTCCCGGCGTGGGCAGTCCGCAGGGGCCATTCACACTGCCGCTTTTGGTTCCCTATTCAGTGAGCATTTTGGGCCTCGGAAAATCCGCGCGTTTGCCCCGTTTGAACGGTGTGAGCCGCCGAGACGGCGGCGGGCCTACCTACTGCTTCGTTACGGCTCAACCCCAGCCCAACAGCCGCCCGCCGTGATAGGTGAGAAACGCCAGCACCCACGCCAGCGCGCCCATGTAGGCCCATTGGAAGAGCGGCCATTTCCACGAGTTGGTCTCGCGCCGCACGACGGCGACGGTGCTGACGCATTGCAGCGCGAAGACGTAGAAAACCATCAGCGTGACGGCGACGAGCGGGGTGTAAACGGGCGTGCCGTCGGGATGCCGCTGCGCCTGTAACTCGCGCGCGAGGCTGCTGGTGGCGGTGTCGGATTTGTCAAACTCACCGACGTTGTACACGATGGACATCGTGCTCACGAAAACCTCGCGCGCGGCGAACGACGCCACGATGCCGATGCCCATTTTCCAATCGAATCCCAGCGGCGCGATGGCCGGTTCGATCAAGCGCCCGAGGCGTCCGGCGAAGCTGTGGCGCAGTTTCGCGCCTTGTTCCTCGCGGTCGATCACCTCGAGCTTTTCGCGCACGGCGATTTCGACGGCGTTGGTCACGAGCGGGTCGGGCGGCGGCGCGGGGGCTTGGAGCGCGGCGAGCTTGAGCGCGAGTTCACGCGTGGTGGTGATCGCGGGGAAAGCTTGTTGCACGACGGCGTTGCGGTCGCGAAAGGCTTTCTCGCCGAGGCTGGGATCTTTCGGATACGTCGCCAGCGCCCAGAGCAGAATGTTGATGCCGAGAATCACGGTGCCCGCACGGCGGAGGAACAGTTTCGCGCGATCCCACATGTGCCGGAGCGTGGCGTAGAGGCCGGGGCGTTTGTAGGGCGGCAATTCCATGATGAGGATCGGCGTTTCGCCCTTGAGCAGCGTGCTTTTGAAGAGCCACGCCAGCAGCAGCGCGACGACGAGGCCGAGCAAATACATCGCGAGCATCGTGAGGCCGGTGAGCTGGAAAAATCCCAGCACGCGAATGTCGGGAATGCACGCGGCGATGAGCACGGTGTAAACGGGCAACCGCGCGGAGCAGCTCATCAGCGGCGCGACGAGAATGGTGACGAGGCGGTCCTTCGGGCTTTCGATGGTGCGGGTGGCCATGATGCCGGGAATGGCGCACGCGAAGGAACTGAGCATTGGGATGAAACTTTTCCCGTGCAGCCCCACGCGACTCATCAAGCGGTCCATGAGAAACGCCGCGCGCGCCATGTAACCGGTGTCCTCGAGCAAACTGATGAAGAGGAAGAGCAGCAGAATCTGCGGGAGAAAAACGATCACCGCGCCGACGCCCTTGATGACGCCGTTGACGAGCAGGTCGTTGAGCGGCCCCTCGGCCATGCTCGCGCCGACGCGGCGGCCAATGGCGTCCACGACCGAGGACAGAAAATCCATCGGCACTTTCGCGAACGTGAAGATGCTTTGAAACATCAGCGCCATCAGCGAGACAAAGATCAGCAGGCCCCAGATTTTGTGCGTGAGCACGCCGTCGATGCGGTCGCTCAACGTGAGGCCGGACGGCGCGGTTTCGCGAACGCTCGCGGCGTGAATCTCGCCGAGCCGCGCGTATCGGGCCTCGATGGCGGACGTGCGCCAGTCGAGTCCGGCGGCGGAGAGTTGCTTCCGGGTTTCTCCCACCGCTGAGAAAATTTCCGCGGGATAATGGCTGCCCGCGGAGGTCAGCGCCTTGTCGTCCGTGATGAGCAGCAGCGCCTCGGGCACGGTCGCGGTGCGATGTTGTGGAAAGAGATTGTCGAGGCGCGCGGCGAGGTCGGCGACGGCGTGGCTGAACGCGGGCGGCAGTTGGCAGAAGTTGCGGCGGGCGATGGCGGCGGTCGTGGTTTGGGTGGCTTGCGCCGCCGCGAGGATCGCTCGCCGTAATTCTTCGATACCTTGATCAATGCTCGCGACGAGCGGGATCACGGGCACGCCGAGGCGCTGGGATAATTCGGCGGTGTCGAGCTCGTGGCCGTTCTCAGCGGCGACATCCATCATGTTCAACGCGAGCAGCGTGGGGTAGCCGAGTTCGAGCACCTGCGTGGCGTAATACAAATTGCGCTCGAGGTTCGCGGCATCCACGACGATGACGACGACGCCCGGCGGCGGCACGTCGGGCACGCGGTGAAACAGCACGTCGCGCGCGACTTGTTCATCGAGGGATTTCGGCGTGAGGCTGTAGGTGCCGGGCAGATCGAGGATTGTGAGCGGGAGATTCGCCGGCGCATTTTTCAGCGCGCCTTCCTTGCGCTCGACGGTGACGCCCGCGTAGTTGCCGACCTTCGCGCGCAGGCCGGTCAGCGCGTTGAAGACCGTGGTTTTCCCGCAATTCGGATTGCCCGTGAGCGCGACGAACCGCGGCGCGGCCGGGGATTTTTTTGCGGAGGAATTGCCAGCCGGCGTCGGTGCGGGATTGGGCGTGGTCATGATTCCGCGGAGTTCCCGCGCTGGGAAGCGGAGCGCCGAGCACCGGCTCGGCGCGAACCCAGAGTTGCCGCCCACGCCGAGCCGGTGCTCGGCGCTCCGCGGGCGGCCACGGACTCAACGAGGGATCGCTGATGGCACAACTCCCGCCTCGCCACCCGCGAACGCGGCGTGGACGCCGCGCCCCGGCACGTTTTGCAAATCGATTCACTCGGTTCCATTGCGGAATTGGGGATGAGCTTGCCAACACGGTGGGTGTGGTGACCGGGTCAGGAATTCGGTTGAATCCAGATGAGGTCCGCCTCGTGTTTGCGCAGGGAAAGATGGTAGCCACGAAATTTGATTTCCACGGGGTCGCCAAGCGGGGCGAAGCGGACGAGTTCAACCTGGGTGCCGACGAGCAGGCCCATTTCCAGCAGGCGGCCGCGGTCTTCGGGGGGGATTTGGAATTCCGCAATGGTGCCTTTGGAACCGACCGGCAGGGCACTCAGGGGCTGTCGCGCTGCGGGCATGATCAAGCGGGCAGAGGCGCGCGGCCGAGCGGTTCGACGAGGATGTTGTCGGCCAGCGCCGAACTGATGCCGAGCCTCATGTTGCAGACCTGGCAAATGACGTTGTGCTGGTGGCTGACGAGCCGGACCTGCTGCTCCTCGCAGAAGCCCATTTCGCGCAGGCGATGGCTGATTTCCGGGGAGGAGGTCAACTGCTTGATGCGAACGGAAGTGCCCGCGCGGACCTTGCTGAGCGGGCAAACCTCGGGGCCAAGGCACGCGCCTTCACCGCAGGAAATGGGTTCGCCGTTCAGATTCATCGCGGCGGCAAAGTACGCCCGCCGACAGTGGCTTTCAAGCGGGAACTCGGGTTTGTCCTCCCTTCGCCTTTGCTTCGCGGCCTTCGCGCGAACCAAAACCGGAGCCAGACTGTGTCGCGCGAAGGGGGCGAAGGCGGCGAAGGCGGCGTGGGGCGGCGGTCCGGGTTTGTTCTTCCTTCGCCTTTCCTTCGTTTCCTTCGCGCGACACAAAATCCGGAGCCGGGCCGCGCATCACGGCAAGGTCGTGATCAACACCCACGCGGGACTTTTCCCGACCGCGTGAACGCCCAGCGGCTGGAGCTCACCCGTCGCGGCGTCGATGCGATAAACCGCCGCGCGGT
>JAYVOY010000311.1:0-5533 GCA_043757645.1 Verrucomicrobiota bacterium | reverse complement strand
CGGTGATTTCGGGGATGGTCTCGAGGGCGAGTTTTACGCCGTCGAGCACGACCCCGCATCCGTGGTCGCCGCCCATGACATCCACGACGATTCGCATAAACGGAAAGAGCGCGGAGGGAGTTCCTGCCGCGCTCGCAACCGGTCAAATCAGGCTTTGGCCTCG
Source organism: Verrucomicrobiota bacterium (assembly GCA_043757645.1). Lineage (GTDB taxonomy): Bacteria > Verrucomicrobiota > Verrucomicrobiia > Limisphaerales > BJHT01 > BJHT01. The sequence continues at coordinate 5,370 of JAYVOY010000311.1, read as the reverse complement.
ACGTTGATCACCTGACGACCGTTGTAAAAACCACACGCCGGGCAAACCCGGTGGGAGACGTAGGGCGCGGCGCACTGCGGGCAAGTGGTCAATTGGGGGAGGGTCAGCACGCTGTTATACGCGCGACGTTGCCGCTGGCGGCTGTGAGACGGTTTACGCTTGGGTACGCCCATAAAATTACTTTCTTCTACAACTTCAGTTTGTTCAGTTCGTCCCAGGCAGAAACTTTTTTGAGTGTCTGATTGGAACCCGGAGGCTGCTTGCCGATGCCAGACACCTTTTGGGGCAGCCCGGGACAACCTGGTTCGCACAGTGGATGCCGCGGAACGGCAAGGAGAATGTCTTCGCGCAGATACGGCGTCAAGTCCACGGATTCATTTGTGACGGAAACCTGGTCCTCACCGGTGAGAGGCAGGTGCAGCGTCCAGTCGGAAATCTCGAGGGGCGCGGGGAAATTCTTCAGGCAGCGAACGCAATCGCAGGTGAGCGGGAGGTGATACGAACCCTCAATCAGCAAGGCGTCCTCGAGGCGCGTGGCCGTGAGGCGGTAGGACGCGGGCGCGTCGAGGTGAATGACTTCGTCGAGGTTTTCCAGTTCCAACTCGGCGATGGTGACCGTGCCTTCGAGGTCGAGCGAGTCGTCCTCGAGTTTGCGGAGATTGATGAGGATGGGCATGGGGTGCGGGGGTTCAGGTTTTGGCGGAGGCGCGGGCGGGCAAGCGGGCGACGAGGGCCTTCTGAACGTGGTGCGGGACGAACTCGCTGATGTCGCCACCGAGACTGGCGACTTCCTTCACGAGCCGCGAGCTGATGAAGGTGTATTGCTCCTTCGGCATCATGAAGAGCGTTTCCACGCGGTCGGCGAGTTTGCGATTCATCAGCGCCATTTGAAATTCGTACTCGAAATCGGAAATGGCGCGGAGGCCGCGGAGGATGGCCTGCGCTTTTTGGCGGCGCACGTAGGTGACGAGGAGGCCGGAGAAATTGTCCGCCGAAACATTGCGCAAATGCCGCGTGGTTTGGGTGATCAACGTGCAGCGTTCGGGAATGGTGAAGAGCGCCTTTTTGCTTTCGTTGTCCGCGACGGCGACGATGACGCGGTCAAAAAGTTTGGCCGCCCGCTCGATGACGTCGAGATGTCCGTTGGTGATCGGATCGAAACTGCCGGGATAAATCACCGTTCGCATGAGGCCAGTGTCATGTGGCGGCGGCAAACTTCAAGACTTTAGCCGTAACGATGCCGTAGGTGGGACCGCCGCCGTCTCGGCGGCTCACATCGTCCAAAGGCGGCGGGGGCGGGCATTTTCCGCAGTGCAAAATGGTCACTGAATGGTGAACCAAAAGACGAAGTGCGAATGGCCCGCGCGGACTTCCCACGCCCGGAGCCGCCGAGACGGCGGCACTCCTGCTGCATCGTTACGGCTTCACCCAGGCTGTGGAGAACCGGCGTCCCGCGATCTCGGCCTGCGACTCATCCCCACCCCGTCAAAACAGCGGGGCGCCACTCCCCGCGCCCGGTTCACCGAAACAGTACAAATGCTTTTCCGTCCGCAGATAAATCCGCCCGGCCACAATCGCCGGCGACGACATCACCGTTTCGCCGAGATCATTTCGCGCGAGCACGTTGAACGTGTCGCCCGCGGCCAGCACGAGCACGGCGCCCTTTTGCGCCGCCACATAGATGCGCCCCGCCGCCGCGACGGCCGACGAATAGTAGTCGCCCACCACGCCCACGCGCTCGGCGTGATACGCGGGCTTGCCCGTCTTCGCGTCGTAGCACGAAAACATCCCGCCATTTTTCATCGTGTACACGCGGCCTTGATAAAACAGCGGCGACGAAATGTACGGCAGGTCGCGGCTCACCTTCCACGCCGTGTGCGTGCTGGTGCTCTCGCCCCTGCCGCCGGGCCGCACGGCGAACAGCGCGTTCTCCGATTGCGCGAAAATCCCCTCCATCGCCTCGTATTCCTCGCGCTCCACAAAACCGTCCTTGTTCGCGTCGAATTGCGAAAAGCGTTCGCGAAACGGGCCGGCGGGAAATTCGTCCTTCGAGAATTTTCCGTCCTTGTTCTTGTCGTTGGCCGCCGCGAAATCCTTGTAGGCTGGCAGATTCAACCGATCGCCCGCATCGCCGCCCAGGTTCCAACTCGACACGAACACCAGCCCGTCGCCCGCGACCGGCGACGCGTTCGAGACCCGCGCCATCCCGCGCATCGACCAGCGTTCCTTGCCGTCCTTCAAATCGTAACCGCGCACCCACACCGAGCCGCACACGACGAGTTCCTCGACGCCCTCGTGCCGCCACACGAGCGGCGTGGAAAAGCCGCGGCGGAATTCCGGCCGCTCCGTTTTCCACACCGTCTGGCCCGTCCTGCGATCCACCGCGAGCAGATACGAACCCACATCCTGATCGCACAGTTGCACGACCAGCTCGCCCGCGACGACCGGCGACGCACTCGCGCCGAACTCCACCACCGGCGCGGGCAGCGGCCGCCGCCACTGCTCGCGGCCCTCGAGATCGTAGGCGAGCAAACCGAACGATCCGAAACACACAAAGACACGCTCCCCATCCGTCGCGACCGTCGGCGCGGCGGGACTGGCGATGCGATGCGTCGCCTCAATTTTCTCAGCGGGCGCGGCCTGCCGCCACAGGACGCCGCCGTCTTTGCGGCTCAGGCACAGCGTCTCCAGCTTGTTCGCCGCGTAACCCGTGAGGAAAATCCGGTCACCCAAAATGCACGGCGAGGAATGCCCCGACGGCAGCGCGACTTTCCAAACCACATTCTTCTGCGGTCCGAATTCGACCGGCGGTTTGCCCTCGTCCGCCACGCCCGAGCCATTCGGCCCGCGGAACTGCGGCCAGTCCGCCGCCGCGCCGACACGCCCGTTGCCGCCGAACAAAGCCAGGGTGATGACCGCGATAAAAAGTGAATTCCGCATAATCGGAGAGCCGCAGTTGAGTTCTGGAAAACGGCGGCCATCAAGTCGCCGCACCACGGACGCGTCAAGGGTGGAAAGCCCGACCGCCACTCGCGTCGCGCTGCGGAATTCTCCACGCCCGCCGCGCTCACGCCCGCCGCGCCAACGCCCGCACCTGCCACGCCGAGTAATGCCACACCGCCGCCGGATCCCGCGCCAGCGCCGCGAACTCGCCGCGCAGCGCCACGACCAAATCCCGCGTCACCCGACCGCGCTCGAGCAACTGCCCCGCCCCCGTCAGCCACAGCGTTTCCCAATATCCGAGAAACGCCCGCCGCGCCGCCGCATCCGCCATTCGACCATCGAGCAACACCGGCAATGGCCGCGCCGCGACCGCCGTGAAGCCCGCCGCCGCCGCGAGCGCGCCGAGTTTGATTTCCACATCCGGATCGCCCCCGAGTTCGCGCTGCAACGCGTTGAACGCGTCCCAGTATTCGCGCAGCGCCGGACACTTCGGCTCGACGTGCCAGCTCGCGTTGAAAACCTCCGTGCAATTCAACACCCCGCCCGGACGCAACACCCGCGCCGCTTCCGTCAATGCCCGCCGCGGTTCCGCGAGATGTTCCAGCACCCAGATGATGCCCACGCCATCGAACACGCCGTCGGCAAACGGCAGTTGCTGCGCGCTCCCCCGCTGCAACCGCGCCCGCCCCGCCGCCAGCGGTTCCCGCAAAAACTCGCGCGCCCGCGCCAATTGCGCCGCGGAAAAATCCACGCCCGTCACGCGCGCTTGGGGAAATCGCCGCAACAAAATCTCCATCTCCGCGCCGACACCGCAGCCCACCTCCAACACTTCGCGACACGCGGAAAAATCAATCGTCGGAAAAATATGCGGCTCCAAAAACTCCGCCTGCGTTCGCAACCGCTCCTGCTCCGCCGGATCGAACGTGTGAATGTAACCCGCGCCCTGCATGGCCGCGTTCACCGCCCCTGCCCTGATGACAGCGCGGGTGCTGTCCCCTGCCCCAGCGACGTCCGCCGCCCACGCACGGCCACCGCACCCCGCGCCAGCGCGGCGATCGCCGCCGGATACGCCACACGCTCGGCCTGCTGAATCCGCTCATGCAACGTCGCCGGCGTGTCGTCATCCAGCACCGGCACCGTCTGCTGCCCGAGGATCGGCCCCGTGTCGATTCCCTGATCCACGAAATGCACCGTGCAACCCGTCACCTTCACGCCGTAATCCAGCGCCTGCCGCCACGCCTCCAAACCGGGAAACGACGGCAGCAACGAGGGATGAATGTTGAGCACGCGATTCGCATACGCCTGTAAAAACTCCCCCTTCAAAATCCGCATGAACCCCGCCAGCACCACCAGTTCCACGCCCGCCCCGCGCAACGCCGCGATGTACGCCGCCTCCGCCGTCTCATCCAGTTTCGTGCGGAATTTCCCCGGCGCGATGAATTCCGCGCGCAGCCCGCGCGCGCGCGCGCGCTCGAGAATTCCCGCGTCCGCCACGTCGCTCAACACCACCGCGATCTCCGCCGGAATCGCCCCCGCCGCCACCGCGTCCGCGATGGCCGCCAAGTTGGAGCCCTTGCCCGAACCAAGAATTCCCAGCCGCAATTTTTTCACTTCAGTCACGCGGGCGTTGGTACCAGAACACCCTTGCGAAACAAGGGCAAAGGCCGCGCGCCGCGAGGCGCTTTGCGGAGTCGCGTGCAATCGCAGGGGCGGCGCGGAAGCTCAAAAATTCAAAGCTCAAAGCTCAAGGGAAATCCCAAGTTTCAAGCGGCCAAATTGCGGTTTTGAAATTTGCAAATTGCAATCCGTGATCGAATTCGCAGCGAGAAAACACCACGCACGCCTCGTTCCCCTTTTGGACCTTGGCCCTTCCCTTGAGCCGTAACGATGCCGTAGGACCGCCGCCGTCCCGGCGGCTCACCCCGTCCAAACGGGGCGAACGCGCAGATTTTCCGCGGCCCAAAATGCTCACTGAATCGGGAACCAAAAGCGCGCGGACAATTGGCCCCCGCGGACTTTCCCACGCCGGGAGCCGCCGAGACGGCGGCGCTCCGCCCATTGCCTCGTTACGGTTGAGCTTGGAACTTTATCCTCGGAGCTTTCCCAAACGCTCACCCCTCCACCGTCAGCAGCGTCTCGCCCACCTGAATCGTGTCCCCGGGTTTGAGTTGCAGCGCGTAGTTGATTTTCACGCCGTTCACGAGCGTGCCGTGGCGGCTGTTTTCGTCCGCAATCCAAATGCCGCCGCCCTCCAGCCACACGCGGGCATGACGCCGCGAGACCTTGCTGTCCGGCCAGCAATCCACGTCCGGCGGTTTGTAGGGATTCTTGCGCCCGACCAAGCACTCGGTCTTCTCAATCGTGAAGACCGTCGAGGATTCGCCGCGATACGAAACCGTGATTTTCATTGCTAATTCGTTGCTGGAA
>JAYVOY010000310.1:0-5542 GCA_043757645.1 Verrucomicrobiota bacterium | reverse complement strand
GCGGCTGTGTGCGCAGCACCAGCCGCAGCAGGTTGGCATGGCCCGTCGTCTGGAGTCTTCCCGCCGTGCCACGTCGTCGGGGTTGCTGCGGCTGGTCTGCGACACAGCCGCGCTCCGGGGGCAGTTGTCAAGCTGCGCCCCAAGCCAACAAAATTTGAATAAGCGGCTTGCTTCCCCGGCGGAATCCGCTTTCCTCTGCCGCAATAAAAAAACAGTCGCAGTTGATTTTTCGATGAGTCTTCCAGCCAAAGCATCCGGGGCGGCACCGACAGGCCCGCTAATCTTCGTCGTCGATGACGAACCGTTGATTGGCGAGCTGTTGGACATTGCGTTGACGAACGCCGGCTTCCGCGTGCGGGTGTTCTCCGATCCGGTGGCGGCCGCCGAGGCGTTCGCGGACGCCGAACCCAAGCCGGCCGTGCTCGCGACCGACTACAGCATGCCGCCGATGGACGGCGTGGAACTCATCCGCCAGTGCCGCGCGATCGATCCCTCCGTGCGCACCCTGCTGTTCAGCGGCAACATCACCTTCGAGATGCTCAGTTTCGAGCAGACCAAACCCGAGCGGTTTCTCGGCAAGCCGTTTCTTCCCGGCCGATTCGTCGAGGAAATTCGCGCCCTCCTGAACACGCCGCCGCGTTAAGCCGTAACCGTGCAGTCGAAGTGACGCGGTTCCTCAACGCAGAGTCGCAGAGAGCGCAAAGGAACGCAGAGATTGGCTTCCCAGCGGGTTCACCATTTGGTGGTTCTTCCCGCGGCAACTCCGCGCCGCTCTGCGTCCTCTGCGACTCCGCGTTTGAATCCAGCTCCCGAGTCGCTACGGCATCGTTACGGCTAAGAAAGATGTGGTTGGGGGGAGGTTCCGACCGCGGGAAGAGCGGGCGAGAGTGGAGGCGGAAAATCGGGGGCAAAAAATGGGAGCAGCCACTGCATCTTTATTTTTCGCCCCCCGTTTTTCGCGCCAATCCCCTTTGCCAACCCCCCGGCAACCGACATATTCGCCCGCGCCATGCCCGACCTTGAACCGCCCGACACGCATTACGTCAGCTTCGCCCAAGGCTGGCTGGAGCTGGGCGACACTGCCGCGGCGCGCGCGGACCTCGCGCGCGTGAGCGCCGCCGCCCGCGAGCATCCAGACGTCCTTGCGGTTCGCTGGAGCATTCTTGCCGAGGAGAACCGCTGGGCCGAGGCGCTGGGCGTCGCCACGGAACTCATCAAGGTCGCGCCGGAAACGCCGACCGGCTGGATCAACCAATCCTTCGCGCTCCACGAACTCAAGGGCACCGCCGAGGCCCGCTCGCAATTGCTGGCCGTCGTCAAAAAATTCCCGCGCGTCAGCACCATCCCCTACAACCTCGCCTGCTACGCCTGCCAACTCGGCGACCTGCACGAATCCATCGCGTGGCTCGCCAAGGCGTCGGCGCTGGCGGGGAAAAGCGCGATCAAGCAAATGGCTTTGGCCGATCGCGACCTCGAACCGCTCTGGCCCGCGATTCTAAAACTTTGAGCGCCTGCCCGCGCGCGCCACGCCCCCCCTGCCGCCTGAAAAAGACAGATGCCCACGAAACACACGAAACACACGAAAAGAAAAGGTGTTGAAGACAGCCGCGGGTTCCCCGCGCGAGCGGGCGAATTCGGAAAAACTCAACCTCGGTTTGGCCCTTTGTTTTCGTGTGTTTCGTGGGCCAATTCTTCTGGGCTTAAAAATTCCACCGCGCACTTTTCATGAACACCATCGCCAAACAATTCGAGGGTCTCCTCGACCGCCACTTCGAGGCCACCCTGGCCGACAATCCCGTGAGCGCCACCTACGCGGGCATTCGCGAGGCCGAGGGCAAACTCGGTCGCGCCAATTCCGCCCACGTCGCGCGCCAGGAAAAACGCCGCCGCCAAACGCGCGCCGCACTTGACGCGTTGAATCCGCGCGACCTCAGCGACGAACAACACCTCGACCGCCTCGCCCTCCGCGCCCAGTTGCTGCGCGAGTGCGAGGATCACGCGCGCGGGCTGCATCGCCTGCAACCCGGCGCGCCGGACACCGCGCTGAATTTGCTGCTGCACGAACTCCAGCGCGGCGAGGACGAACCCGCCCGCGCCGCGCGCAACCTCCGCTCGCTGCTGCGCGAACTGCCGCGCTACCTCGCCGAGGACGCCGCGGTCGTCACGCAACCCGAGCGCGTCTGGCGCCAGACGATGCGGCAAACGTGCGCGGGCGCGGGCGCGCTCTTCGACGCGCTCGCGACCTTCCTGCAACGCCACGCGCCCGCGCCCGCCGACACGCGCGCGCTGGCCGCGGCCCGCCGCGCGCTCGCGAGTTACGCGGCCACGGTCCACGCGCGCCCGCTCGCGCCGGTCGGATCGTTCGCCGTCGGCCCGGAGATTTTGCAACGCCGCGTGCGCGATCAACTGGGCTTGGATTACTCGCTCGCGGAAATCGAAGCGCTCGCGGCAGGCGAGGTCGCGCGCGTCGGCGCGTTGCTCAAGGCCGCGTGCGCGAAATTCGGCCGCGGCCAAACCGCCGGCAAAATCATCGCCACCGCGCGCGCCGAGTGGAATCCGGGCGAGGATTTGCTCGGCGTTTACCGCGCCGAAACCGCGCGCGTCGCCGCGGGCTTCAAGGCCGCGAACGCGGTGACGTTTCCGACCGGCGACGAACTCCAAGTGCGGCCCGTGCCCGAGTTCATGCGGCATCTTTACCCGACCGCCGCCTACTCCCAACCCGGCGCGTTCGAGCAACGCCAGCGCGGCATTTTCTGGGTCAACGACCTCAGCCTCACGAAAACCACGCCCGCGGAGAAACTCGCCGAGCGCCAGCAACATTTCGGCATCAGCCTCACCTCCGCGCACGAGGCGTATCCGGGGCACCACCTCCAGTTCGTCACCGCCAACCGGCATCCGCGCAAGTGGCGGCGGCTCTTTGCCCACGCGGTTTTCTACGAGGGCTGGACGCTCTGGTGCGAGCAGCTGATGGTCGATCTCGACCTCGACCCATCGCCGTGGCTGCGCGTGCAGCAACTCCACGACGCCCTCTGGCGCTGCCATCGCATCCTCGTCGATCTGCGCCTGCAAACCGGCCGCTACACCTGCGAACAGGCCGCGCGGCATCTCCAAAAAAATCTCGGCTTCACCGCCGCGCGCTCGGAGGCCGAGATCAATTGGTACTCCGCCGCGCCCAGCGTCCCGATGAGCTACTGGCTCGGTCGTTTGGAAAATGAACGCCTCCACCGCCGCCTCGTCACCGGCCGCGGCTGGACGCTGCAACGATTCAACGACTGGCTCCTGAGCTTCGGCACGCTGCCCCAGGCGTGGTTGGAAAAATACGGGCTGGATTGAAACCACCGGTCGCCAACGCGATCACGGCGAAACGCGCGCGCTGTGGCGCGGCGCCACTGGTCGGGGCGGACAAATTTCCGCAACCGGCTGCGGGCATTCCGGGTTCGGAGTCCCGCCTTTAGGCGGCGGGGCGTGCTTCGCACCGAGATGCGGAAAGATTCTCCAGTCGTTTGTCGGGAGCACGCCCCGCCGCCTAAAGGCGGGACTCCGAACCCGGAGCGTCGGCGACCGTGCCCGGGTTTTGCCCCACGCGCAACGAGTCAAACCCGCGGGGGATTTTCCAAACCCGCCGCTGCCAGCGCCTGAAGTGTCGCCGTCAATGTCTCGGCCAGCGGCGGCGTGGTGCGAACCGCGAGGCAATGGGCCGCGGGCAATTCTGTCGGCGGCTCCCGGCGTGGGGCGTCCGCGAGGGCAATGGCACTGCCTCTTTTGGTTCCCCATTCCGGCAACATTTTGAACTGCGGAAAACGCCCCCGCCGCCGCCTTCGGACGTGCGGAGCGCCGCACTCCAGTTCGGCGCGAATCGAGTGCGACAACGCGCCGATCTGGAGATCGGCGCTCCGTGAGATGGGTGCGTTTGAGCGCGGTGGCGGAATGTGCCCTCGCGTTGCGCGCGCCCGTGTGGAGACTGCCCGCGTGGTGAAACTTTGGTTGAACCTTGTGTGCGTCGGCTTGGCGCTGCCGCTGCGGGGCGCGGCGGCGGAGACGGTGCGCGTGGTGGCGGCGCGGCCGGACGCGGCGTACAACCGGTTGTTTGAGCGCACGAATGGGTGGGTGGGGGCGGATGCGATTTACTCGATCACGGTGGGGCCGGAGCGGACGTTGTGGTTTTTCGGCGACACGTTTGTCGGGCGCGTGGCGGATGGGCGGCGGACGAATGTGACGCTGATCAATAATTCCGTCGGCGTGCAGACGGGCCACGGGGACGCGGCGGGCGTGGAGTTTTTTCATCAGCGGCGCGTGGATGGCAAACCGGCGGCGTGGCTTGAACCGGTGGCGGGACGCGGGTGGTTGTGGCCGTTCGGCGGCGTGATGGACGGTGGCGCGGCGGGGATTTTTTTGTGGCAGATGGAGAAGACGGACGCGGGTGGCGCGTTTGGTTTTCGCAATGTGGCGGTGTGGTTGGCGCGCATTGAGAATCCCGCGGACGCGCCGGCGGCGTGGCGCGTTTCGCAGCGGAAGGTGCCGTTCACGGATTTGGCGGGAACGCCGCGGCGATTGTTTGGTTCCGCAGTGCTGCGGGTCGGAGGTTGGAATTACCTCTACGGAATCGAGGAGCCGGCGAAGTTCATCGGGGCCGCGCGGCGGATGTTGGTGGCGCGAGTGCCGGTCGGGAAGCTCGAGGAGTTTGCGGCGTGGACGTTTTGGAATGGGGCGGAGTGGGGCGCGGATTTTCGCCAGGCGCGCGGAGTGGCCGGCGGAATGGGGGCGGAGTTTTCGGTGGATTTCGTGCCGTCACTGAAACGGTTTGTGGCGGTGACGACGGACAACGGGCTGTCGGACAAGATCGTGGCGCGGACGGCGGTGGAGCCGTGGGGGCCGTGGTCGGAGGCGCGGGTGATTTACCAATGTCCCGAGGCGGGGCTGTCGCCGCGGGTGTTTTGCTACGCGGGCAAGGCGCGCGTGGCGCCGGGCGGGGCCGGGGAGTTGCTCGTGAGTCACGCGTTCAACTCGCACGATTTCTGGGAGGTGGTGCGCGACGCGCGGTTGTATTGGCCGCGGTTTGCAAGGGTGCGGTTGGAGTTGGCGGAGTGAGCGCCGAGCCGCGGCGGGGGCGGTTCCATTGACCCCGGAAAGATTTGACCCGATATGCTTCTCCCGTTGACTCAGGTTTTTGTCGGCAGGTGCTTAACGAACGAGCGGAACGCCTTACCGAAGATTCCGTGCGGATTTCGTGCAGGCTTTTGCTGCGGAAATCGCTGCTTTTCAAACGCTGCCGGGTCCGCGAACCAATGAAAAGACCATCTTCAGAACTCCAAGATCAAACCTGAGTCAACGGGAGAAGCATATGACCCGAATTCCGAAACAGACGCGCGCGCGGTTCGCGGCGACGCGTCCGGAGCGCGGCGTTCAGCCGAATCCATGCAGTGGCAACACGACCGGCGCGCGCGTTTTGTGGGCGCTGCGCGCCCATTCTCTGCCGCGGAGCGGCGTCGGAGAAGATTAGCCGGGGGCCAGCGAGCGAATGCGAGCGCGGCCCCCGGTTGGC
>JAYVOY010000309.1:0-5543 GCA_043757645.1 Verrucomicrobiota bacterium | reverse complement strand
AGTCTGTCGAAATATTGGTGAGCGCAAAAAGTGCTTCGACGCCCTGCAAACATTGAGCTTTGTGCGGGTCACGTCAGCAAACGTATGAAATATGCGGGATTAGCGGTTGTCCCTGCGGGACTTCAGCCCCGCCGCGCCATCTGGAATTCCCGAAAGGCATTAGGTTTAACCGCGGATTACACGGGGGGGCCGACTGTGCCAACACTCGGCAGGAGAAGTATTCGTCCCCGAAAAAAAACGACGGCCAACCGCGCGCCGTTTTCCTGTCATGCTTCATCCGCGTCATCCGCGTCATCCGCGGTCAAATTTTCTCTTCCCGAATTTCAGCGGTACGGCCCGGCGATGTAGTTCTCGAGTTGTTGGATCGTATCGCTCTGGGTGGAGATGATCCAGTTGACGAGGTCGCCGATGGAGACGATGCCGGTGACGCGGTTGTCGTGGACGACGGGGAGATGGCGCACGCGTTTCTCGGTCATCAGGCGCAGGCACTCCTCGATGGTGTTGGCGGGCGTGACGGTGACGGGCGCGGTGGTGACGAGTTCGGCGACGCGCATCGCGGCGGAGGAACGGCCCTTGAGGGCGACGTTGCGGGCGTATTCGCGCTCGGTCATCACGCCGACGAGTTGGTCGCCGGACAGGACGAGCAGCGCGCCGATGTTGTTGTCGGCCATCACGCGCAAGCCTTCGAGCACGGTGGCGTCGGGGTGGATGGAGAGCAGGCCACCGTGCTTGGTTTTGAGGAGGGTTTCGATTCGGGCGGTCATCATGGCGGACTCGCTTTCTGGGGTGTGGGTGATTGTGACGGCTGTCTTCCGACAGTTCGCCCGCGCGGGTGTCGCGGGCGTGGGTCGGTGTTACGCCCGCGGGCGCGGGAGGGGAAGGGAAAAGTTTGGGCTCACCACGGCGGTTCCATGCGGGCGCCCACAGGGGCGGGTTGCGCGCGCGAAGTCCGGCCGATCAAATCATCACCTCGCCGCCGCTGGCGCGGCATTTGGCGCTGGCGAGGAATTGCTCGAAGGTGCCGCCGAAAAGCCCCTTCACGTCGCGTTGGATTTCCGCCTTCGTCGGCGTCCAGCCGACGGTGGCGATGTCGGTGTATTTTTCGACGAGCACCCTGGCGATGATTTGGCGGGAGTGGTCCCACTTGTAAATGATCTGGTCGAGCACGCGCGCGTCGGAGTGCTGCGGCGTGACGGAGAGGCCGAGCAGCTCGAAGCGCATCCGCGTCATCTCCTCGATGAGGAACGGGATGTTCGTGAACCACCAGCAGCCGAAGAGATGCAGGTTGCGGAACTTCCGCGCGGCCACGCAGAACTCGTATTGATTTTCGCGGGGCAGGGCGGTGACGAGGAAGGTGTTGTCCGGGTGCGACGAAAAAATATTTTCATACGCGGCGACGTTGCAGCGCGCCACGCCGTCGCCGGCGAGCCGGAGCTGCGGGTTCACGCCGCGCTTCACGCCGGGCATCATCGCGAATGGCAATCCCGCCTCGCGGCAGAACGGCAGCACCACGCGCTCGATGAGGAGCGAGCAGTAATTTTCCGACGGGTATTCGAACGTCGGCGGGAGCGAGACCATCACGTATTGCGCGTCGATGCGCTTGGCCCAATCGCCGAGGAAGCGGCGCACCTCGCCGAGCGTGCGTTCGGTGAGTTCGGTCGTGACCCTGTAGCCCCATTGCTGCAAGCGCGCCGCGGCCTCGGGCCACGTGACGAGCAGCGGATCGATGCGCAGCGCCGCGGTGAAACGCTCGTCGCGCCGAAACCCCCGGTCCCACACCACGCGCTCCTGATCGTCGAACGGCGAGTTGGTCATGCAGATGCGCTCGACCTTCGCGGCCTCCATGCAGCGCGTGATGTAGTCGCCCGGCTTTTGCGCGGCGAACCATTTCCGCAGCTTCGGCAGATCGCGTTTTTTCACGTCGAGACCGAGGCGGTTAAGCGTTGTGAGCACGCCGCGGCAGGCTTCGGAAACGGGCGAGTGCTTCAGGAACAGCGCGTCCCAAATCATGTCCGCCTGCTGTTGTTTGGAGAGCGCCCAGAATTGTTCGTAAGGAATGTCGAAGTAACGAAACGCCTCCGCGACGAGGTAGTGATACGTCAGCAAATCGTCGAGGCCGTAGAGCAGCAAGTCGCCGAACGCGGGGTCGTACAGATGGGTGTGAATGTCGTAAACCGGCGTGTGGGCGACCGTTTTCTCGACGAGCGTGCGGAGCGACGCGAGGTCGCGGGCATTGATTTTTCCCTTCATTGCGCGGCGACGCTAGCAGAGGGTGCGAGGGGTTTGATACTTCTTTCCGCGGCGCGCGCATTCCCCGGGCATCGTGAAGTGGTTGGCACAGACGCCGGGAGGCGCAGGGGAATGGATCAGGAAACGCGGCCCCCCCGAGCCACTGGCACGAAAGAGGTCGGGGGCAAAGGAATTGAGGCCGGGGGGAATGGGGAAACAAATTGTTTTTCGCCCGCGGCCAATCACTCGAACAATCGCCGCCGAGGTTCAGCCGTAACGATGCAATTCCCTTCCGAGGTTCCGCGAAATGAACAATTCAGTTGTCTCCCGCCGACATTTGATTAACAAGAGGCGCGCACGCTTTCCACAACCCCGCAGCACAAATTTTTAGAATCAAAAATTTCACCATGAACCCCATGAAAAAAATCAGCATCATCGCATCTGCCTTGTTGGCCGCGCATTTTGCGTCCGCGGCGGACGCGCCCAAGAAAGTGGATTTCGCCAAGGAAATCCTGCCCATCCTCCAGAAGTCCTGCCTCGAATGTCACGGCGCGGAAAAGCAAAAGGGCAAGCTGCGGTTGGACACGCGCGAGGCGGCCATCAAGGGCGGCGAGACCGGCCCATCGCTGGTGCCGGGCAAGGCGGAGACGAGTGATTTCTACAAGCGCATCATCCTGCCCGCCGGCCACGACGACATCATGCCCAAGAAGGGCGACCCGCTGAACAAGGCGCAAATCGAACTGGTGAAAAACTGGATCGACCAGGGCGCCGACTGGCCCGTGGACAAAAACGCGCCCAAGGCCGCCGCGGGACCGACCGATGATTTCGCGCGGCTCAAGGCCTTCAAGCCGAGCGCGGAGGAATTGGCCGTCATCAAGAAGCTTGAGACCGCCGGCATTCCCATTCGCCCGGTGGCGATGAACGTGACGTGGATGGAGGCCAATCTGGGCTTGCTGGGCACCAACGTGACCGACGCCACGCTCGCGCAGCTCAAGGATGTGCCGAGCCTCGTCTATCTGAATCTCGCGGGCACGAAGGTCACGGACGCCGGTCTGGCGAATCTGAAGGGCCTGAAAAATCTCCTCACCCTGCATCTCGAAAACACCGGCATCGGCGACGCGGGCGTGGCGCAATTGGCCGGCCTCGCCGAGCTGACTTACCTGAACCTCTACAACACCAAGGTCACCGACGCCGCGATCGACACGCTGAAAGGCCTGAAAAATCTGCGCAATGTTTACGTGTGGCAAACCAAGGTCACCGAGGATGGCGCGAAGAAATTGAAGGCCGCGCTCGGGAAAACGGATGTCAACCGCGGCTGGGACCTCGCCTCGATCATCAAACCCGCCGAACCGAAAAAGGAAGAGCCGAAGAAGGAAGACCCAAAGAAACCCGACGCCAAGAAAGAAGAGCCGAAGAAGTCCGAGGCGAAGAAGGACGAACCGAAAAAGCCGGACGCCAAAAAGGAAGAACCCAAGAAGGAAGAGCCGAAGAAAACAGACGCGAAGGCTGAAGCGAAACCGGAGGAGAAGAAAAAGTAACGGGAGTTCTCAGGAAGTTTTTGTCGCGGCCCGCCCGAGTGAGCGGGCCTTTTCTTTGCTGAATCAGGAAGGCAGGAAGGCAGGAAAGACGGCCCCGCCCGCAGCTTCCTGCCTTCCTGCGTTCCTGATTCATTTCTCCGTCGGCCGCGCCGTCGCGGGCTTGAATTCGCTCGCGCGTTTGCGGCCCTCGAAAATTTCCTCGGGCGTGAGTTGGTCGGCGAGTTCGTTGCGGTAGTTGCCGGCGCGCGTGTTGCCCTGGCGGAACGCGATGGTGAACCATTTGTACGCCTCGACGGCGTCCTTCGCCACGCCCTGGCCGTTGGCGCGCATCACGCCGAGATTGACCATGCCTTCGTGCATTCCCGCTTCGGCGGATTTTTGCGCCCACTTGGCGGCCTCGGCGTAATCCTGTTTCACGCCGTTGCCCTTGTAATACGCCTCCCAGAGATAATTCATCGCGGGCGGAAAACCGCGGGCCGCCGCCTGCTGAAACCACTGCGCGGCCTCGGGATAATTTTGCAGCACGCCCTGGCCCGTGTAGAGCATCACGCCGATGTCGGACTGCGCCTCCAGCTCGTTCTGCTCGGCGGCGCGGCGAATCCAGCGCGCGGCCTCCTCGTAATCCTGCGGCACGCCGCGGCCGTGCAAATACATTTTGCCGAGATTGTATTGCGGCATCGCGTAGCCCTGCTCGGCGGCCTTGCGATGCCACTTGGCGGCCTCGACGAAATCCTTTTTCACGCCATGCCCGTTTTCGTACATGACGGCGAGATTGTTTTGTCCGAGCGCGTCGCCTTTCTCCGCGGCGAGGCGGTAGAGGCGGGAGGCTTCGCCGAGATCCTGTTTCACCGTTTGGCCGCGCGCGTACATCACGCCGAGATTCGAGAGGGCTTGGGGATAATCCTGCGCGGCGGCTTTGCGAAACCATTTGGCGGCCTCGTCGTGATCGAGCTTCACGCCGCCGAGGCCCTGATAACACATCACGCCGAGATTGTACTGCGCGACGGCGACGCCTTTTTCGGCTCGCTCGCGCAATTCGGTGAGCGTGATTTTCGGGGCTTCGACGACGGGTTTCGGCGGCGGCGGCGCAATGGCCACGCGCGTGGGCGGGGCGGCGACGATGGTGGTGGGCGCGGCGTTGGTGACAATTGCCACGACGGGCACCGGCGAGTGGGTGGTGACTTTGACGGCTGTCAGAGCGGCGTTGGTCGCGGGGGAAAGCGGCGGCGCATTTGTCGGCGTGCTGGCTGCCGCCGTCTTGGGGTTCGGCGCGTTGGTGGCGGCGGGCGCGTTGGTTTTTCCCGGACGAGTCGGCCCCCCCGCCGGTGGCATGGTACCCGGTAGCGGCGGCGGTTTCGGAATCGCGGAATTCGTCGCGCTGGCGTTGGGTTTTGTCGGACCGTCGTCTTTCTTGCCGGGTTTGCAGGCCGTCAGCGCCAGCGCCGCTGCGGCGAGCGAAAGGCCCGTGCGCAGGGCCAAACGGCGGTCGTCACGAATCGTCATCATCGTGCGCAGCCTAAAGTCGGCGCCATTCGCAGCGCAATCAAAACGCCGCCAGACCGTGCTCCGCGCGTCCGCTAATCCGTAACGCTGCCGCAGGACCGCCGCCGTCCCGGCGGCTCACACCGTCCAAACGGGGCGAACGCGCGGACTTTCCCCCGCCGGGAGCCGCCGAGCCGGCGGCGCTCCATCAATGGCATCGTTACGGCTGAGAGCGGGCGTCACTTCTCTTCCCGATATTCCGCCGCCGTCACGCGGGCGAGTTCGGTGAGCCAG
>JAYVOY010000308.1:0-5548 GCA_043757645.1 Verrucomicrobiota bacterium | reverse complement strand
GCACGTATCGCGTGAATTCCGACGCCGTGGCCGTCGCGCTCGCGACCGCGCTCAAGGCGGTGAAATTGATTTTCATGACGACCGCCGACGGCCTCGTGCGGCAGGGGCGCTTGCTGCGGCAACTGCGCGCCTCCGATCTCGATGCGTTGCTCGCGCAGCACAAGAACGACTTCGAGCCAGAAATGGTCTCGAAGGCCGCGAACGCCGCGGTGGCGTGTCACCAGGGCGTGCCGCGCGTTCACATCATCAACGGCCGCGTCGATGAGGGATTGCTCGCCGAGGTGTTCTCCAACGAGGGCATTGGCACGCTGATTTACGCGAGCGAATACCAGCAAATCCGGCCCGTGTTGAAGAAGGACATCCGCGCGCTGCTGCGGCTCACCAAGGCCTCGATGGCCACGCAGGAACTCGTGAAGCGCACGCGCACGATGATCGAGAAAAACGTGGTGGATTACTACCTCTTCGAGATCGACCGCAACCCCGTCGCGTGCGTCGCGCTGCATGTGTATCCTGAGTGCAACCTGGGCGAACTTGCGTTCCTCTACGTCAGCCCGTCGCACGAGAATCAAGGCATCGGGCGCAAGCTCATCCAGTTCGCCGAGAACAAGGCCGTGGAAATGGGCCTCGAGGAACTCCTCACGCTCTCCACGCAGGCGTTCAATTATTTCATCAGCAAGGGCGGCTTCGTCGAGGGCACGCCCGACCAACTCCCGCCGTCGCGCCGCGAGAAATACGAGCAGAGCGGGCGCAACTCGAAAATCCTGATCAAGAAACTCACGCGCCCCGGCTTCGACGCCGCGTCCGCGCCCGCGCCCGCGCCCGAGCGGATGAAGCCGGCAAACACGCCCGCGGCCTCGTGAGCGCGGTCGCGATGCGGAGTCCCGGCTTCCGCCGGCTTGATGCGATTGACGGAGCGCCGCCGTCTCGGCGGCTCACGGCGTGGCCGGTCAGCGATGATGATTCACACCCAGTCTTTTGGTTCACGATTCAATGAACCTGTGGTGTAACGGAGGATGCGCGCCGCGTCCCCGTCTGGACGATTTGAGCCGCCGAGACGGCGGCGCTACGGCCGCATGGTTGCGGCTTCACTCGGCGCGGCGGAGCGCGGCCACGCCGAACAGTGATCGTGGCGCACCGCGAAATTTGAACCGATGAAATCTCCCGTCCCGATTCCCCGTCCGCGCCCGCCGCGTTTGCCGACAAAACTTCGCCTCACAGCCGCGCGCGAGGGCGTGCCGCTCACTCGTAATGTCCTGGTCGTTCACATCGCGACGCAGCGATTGGAGTGGTTTGTGAAGCGCGCGCGGGCCGCAACAGTCGTCAGCGCGAGCAACGGCGCCGCGGGCGTTACCGCGCGCCAGGCCACGTTTGAATTGCGCCACACCTTTCCCTGCTCCACCTCGCGCCACGGGATCGGCCAAGTCGCCGGCTCGCACCGCACGCCGCTCGGGTTGCATCGCATCGCGGAAAAACACGGCGGGCGTTACCCCGTCGGCACGATTTTTCGCGATCGTTTGCCCGTGGGAAATCTCGCCGCCGGCATTCCGCCGGGCGCAATCACACATCGCATTCTGTGGCTCGATGGACTGGAACCCGGCTGCAATCGCGGCGGCAACGTGGACACCTACTCGCGCCACATCTACCTCCACGGCACCGGCGACGAGGCCACCATCGGACGCCCCGCATCGGGAGGTTGCGTGCATTTGGCCGCGGCGGATTTGGTCCCCCTCTACGCCGCCGTGCCCGTCGGCACGCTGGTCTGGATTGCGCGACGGTGAGCTTGGTACGGAGTCCCGCCTTTAGGCGGCGCGGCGTCCGCACTCGCGAGTGCCGTGCAAGGTTTCAGCGTCTTCGCTGCGGCGGACGCCCCGCCGCCTAAAGGCGGGACTCTGTACCAAGGGAGGCCGCGCCCGACGCCGGTCGCTTGTCACTGGCGGAGACTCGCCGCGCCAGCGTGTGGGAGGAAAAGATTGAATTAGTCGCAGGCATCTTTAGCATCACCCCATTCACAGTATGGAAATTCCCCACGCGTGGGAGGGTGTTGAGGGCCGCGCGTGGGGGGCGAGGGTGGCCATGAGAATTCGGCAAGCATTTTTTGCAATGACGCACCAGTGGGCGCGCGGGGTGTTGGCAGGAGGGCGGGCGTGAGCCAATCAGCGTCAGCGAGGGGACCGGCGCGCGGCGGGTTGCCGCGCGGGGTGGTGGACGGCGGAATCGCGGCGGCGGTGCTGGGCGCGGCAGGATCGCTGGGCTGGGCGTTGTATCATGGGGGACTGAAGTTCGGCGCGGCGCTCGCCATCGGTGGGTTGGTGGCGGGGCTGCTCGGCGTGGCGGTGAGGTTGCTGCGCGCGACGCGGCGGCAGCGGTTGGAGATGCAGGAGACGCTGGCGCGGTTGGAGCGCGAGGGCGCGGTGCTGCGGACGGCGGAGCGGGCGCTGGCGCATCAGCAGGAACAGTTGCAGGCGATTTTGGATGGTTGCACGGCGTGCATTTACCTGAAGGGCCTGGACGGGCGGTATCGATTGATCAACCGGCAGTTCGAGAAGTTGTTTCACGTCAAGCTGGCGGACTTGCTCGGCAAGAATGATTTCGATCTTTTCCCCGCGCCGGTGGCCGAGGCGGTGCGGGCCAATGATGTGCTGGTGGCGGCGCAGGCGGAGCCGTTGGAGTTGGAGGAGGTGGTGCCGCACGACGACGGGCCGCACACGTATGTGTCGCTGAAATTTCCGCTGCGGGATGCGGTGGGGAACGTTTACGGGGTGTGCGGAATCTCGACGGACATCACGGAGCGCAAGCGGAACGAGGAGCGGCTGCGCCTGAGCCACGAGGCGCTGCAACTGGCCAACGACCGGCTCAACGGCATCCTGGAGGGCACGCACGACTTGGTGGCGGCGCTGGACCGGGAGTTCCGCTTCCTCGCGTTCAACCGCGCGTATCGGAACGAGTTCAAAAAAATCTTTGGCCGCGACATCGCAGTGGGGATGAACCTGCTCGAGGCGCTGGCGCATTTGCCGGCGGAGCGCGCGCGGGCGGCGGCGATTTGGGGGCGCGCGCTGGCGGGCGAGGAGTTTCAGGAAGCGCAGGAGTTTGGCGACGAGGCGCGGGAACGGAATTTTTACGAGCTTACTTACAGTTCGATCCGCCGCGCGGACGGCCGGTTGATTGGGGCGGCGCATTTCGTGCGGGACATCACGCGGCGGCGGCAGGTGGAGCTGGCGTTGCAGGAGAGCGAGAAGCGGTTGAGCCTGGCGCTGAAATCGTCGCAGGCGGGCACGTGGGAGTGGAACATTGTCACCGGCCGGGTCATCTGGGATGACGCGGTACACGCGGTGTTCGGCCTGCCGCCGGGGATGTTTAGCGGCACGTATGAGGCGTTTGCCGAGTTGCTGGCGCCGGAGGATCGCGAGCGGGTTTCGCGCGAGGCGCTGCTGGCGGTGGAGCAGGGCGCGGACTTTGACACCGAATATCAAACCGTCTGGCCGGACGGTTCGCGGCACTGGATCGCCGCGCGCGGGCGGGTGATTCGGAACGGTGAGGGCAAGCCGCAGAGCATCTTGGGCGTGTGCTGGGATGTGACGCGGCGGCGGGCGGCGGAGGACGAGTTGAAGGAGGTGACGAAGTCGCTGGCGCGGTCGAACACGGACTTGCAGCAGTTCGCGTATGTGGCGTCGCACGATTTGCAGGAGCCGCTGCGGATGGTGACGAGTTTTCTCCAATTGTTGAGCCAGCGTTATCAGGGGCAGTTGGACAAGGACGCGGATGAGTTCATCGGCTTCGCGGTGGATGGCGCGCGGCGGATGCACGTGTTGATCAATGACCTGCTGCTGTATTCGCGCGTGGGCACGCAGACGAAGGCGCTGGAAATGTTCGCGACCGAGGACGCGCTCGCGGCGGCGCTGGCGAATCTGCATGTGGCGCTCGCCGAGGCGGGCGCGACGGTGACGCACGGGCCGCTGCCGCGGGTGCGGGGCGACCTGGTGCAGTGGGTGCAGTTGCTGCAAAATCTCGTGGGCAACGCGGTGAAGTTTCGGGGCGCGGCGCCGCCGGTGGTGCGGGTGGAGGCCGAGCGGTTTGGCGAGATGTGGCGGTTCGCGGTGCGGGACAATGGCATCGGGATTGAGCCGCAATTTCACCGGCGGTTGTTCGTCATTTTTCAGCGGCTGCATTCGCGGCAGGAATTTCCGGGGAACGGCATCGGCCTGGCGGTGTGCCTGCGCATCATCGAGCGGCACGGCGGCCGGATTTGGGTCGAGTCGGAACCGGGCCGGGGGAGCACGTTTTATTTCACCGTGCCGGCGGGCCGGGTGGGGGCGGACGCATGAAAAAAACCATTTCCACCCGGCGAACACACCGCCTTGGGTCGCGCCAATCCGGCGCGGCGACGGGGCGGCGCGACATCCCATGAACACGCAGCGACCGGTGGAAATTCTGCTCGTGGAGGACAACCTGGGCGATGTGCGCCTGACGCGGGAGGCGTTGAGCGGACGGGCCATCCCGACGCATCTGAGCGTGGTCGGCGACGGGGCCGAGGCGCTGGACTTCCTGCACCGGCGCGGGCCGCACGCGGGCGCGCCGCGGCCGCACTTGATCTTTCTCGACCTCAATCTCCCGAACAAAACCGGCCTCCAAGTGCTGGCGGAGCTCAAGGCGCACCCGGAATTGCGGCGCATCCCGGTGGTGGTGCTGACGTGTTCGGAGGCGGAGCATGACATCGTGCAGGCGTACGATTTGCACGCCAATTGTTACATCGCCAAGCCGGTGGACTACGGGAAATTCCTGCACGTGATGGGGGTCACGCAGCAGTTTTGGCTCGAGACGGTCAAACTCCCGCCCGCATGAAAACGAGCCCCCGCAGCACGGATGAATGCGAGGCCACTGCCCCGTGCGGGAGGGTGGGTGGCGTGGCGGATTTGGGATTGCCACGCGCCCGCGGAATTGCCCACGCTCGGCTGGCCGCACAGAGAGCGGTTTCCACTCCATGACCAAACCCATCAATATTCTGCTGGTCGAAGACAACCCCGCCGACGCGTTGCTCACGCGCGAGGCGCTCAAACACGGCCAGGTGAACAGCACCCTGAGCCACGTGCAGGACGGTGTGGAGGCGGTGGATTATTTGTTTCAGCGCGGCCGTTACGCCGGGGCCACGCGGCCGGATTTAATTTTGCTGGACCTGAATTTGCCGAAGAAATCCGGGCGCGAAGTGCTCGCCGAGATCAAGGCGGACGCGGGTTTGCGCAGCATCCCCGTCGTCATCCTCAGCACGTCCCAGTCGGCGGAGGATGTCAGCGCCGCCTACGAATTATACGCCAACTGTTACGTGACCAAGCCGATGGAATTCGACCACTATCTGGCCGTCGTCGCGGCCGTGAAGGGCTTTTGGGGCGGTGTGGCCCTGCTGCCGGGCGGGGAGCCGCGGTGAAAATGCCGGGCGTTTTATGAACGAAGCCAAGCCACGTGAAGCGCCGCCGCCGGGGGGCAGCCCGGTGAACGTCCTGCTGGTCGAGGACAATCCGGGGGACGCCCTGCTCATCCGCGTCATGATGACGAA
>JAYVOY010000307.1:0-5553 GCA_043757645.1 Verrucomicrobiota bacterium | reverse complement strand
GCAACGATGCGGTAGGGGCGCCGCCGTCTCGGCGGCTCACGGCGTCGGAAAGCCTGCAAGGGCGATTCGCTCTCCATCTTTTGGCGTACCGTTCAGTGTATATTTTGCGCTGCGGAAAACGTGCGTCACCATCCTGTTTGGACGGTGTGAGCCGCCGGGACGGCGGCGCTACGGGGGGGCCGTGCGCGGATGCGCCCGGATGGCGGGGGCGAAGATGATCCCGCTTGCTGCGAGGGGGGCCATTTCTATACTGCGGCGATGTTGGACATAAAATTGTTTCGCGAGCAGCCGGAGTTGGTGCGCCAGCGGTTGGCGTCGCGTGGGGGCGGGGATGAGGTTCGCGTGTCGGAGGTGCTGGGGCTGGATGACGCGCGGCGCAAGGCGCTGGCGGAGGTCGAGAAAATCAAGGCGGACCGCAATCGCGTGGCGAAGGAAATCGGCGCGTTGCTGGGGCAGAAAAAATTCGCCGAGGCCGAGGCGCGCAAATTGGAGACGCGGCATCTCGGGGACCGCATCGCGGAGTTGGACCAGGCGGCGGCGGAGGCCGGGGCGGCGCGGGATCAACTGATGTTGCGGCTGCCGAATCTGCCGCACGCGTCGGTGCCGTTCGGCAAGAGCAGCGAGGACAATCCGGTGGTGCGGGTGGTGGGCGAAAAGGTTGCGCACGATTTCAAACCGCGGACGCACATCGAGTTGTGCGAGCAGTTGAAGTTGGTGGATTTCGCGCGCGGGGCGAAACTTTCGGGCAGCGGATTTTTGCTGTACACGAATTGGGGCGCGCGGTTGGAGCGGGCGTTGATTCAGTTTCTGTTGGATTTGCACACGTCGCAGCACGGGTATGTGGAGGTGTCGCCGCCGTACATCGTGAGCCGGGATTGCATGGTGGGCGTGGGGCAGTTCCCGAAGTTCGAGGATCAGGCGTACGCGGTGCGCGAGGGCAATGACGCGGCGACGCTGGGTTCGCTGTACTTGGTGCCGACGGCGGAGGCGCCGGTGGCGAACATTCATCGCGAGGAGATTTTGAAGGAGGCGCAGTTGCCGATTCGGTATTGCGCTTACAGCCCGTGTTTTCGCGCGGAGGCGGGCGCGGCGGGCGTGGGCACGCGCGGGATGATCCGGGTGCATCAGTTCGACAAGGTGGAGTTGGTCAAGGTGGTGAAACCGCAGGAGGGCTACGATGAGTTGGACAAGATGGTGGCGAATGCGGAGACGGTGCTGCAACTGCTCGGGTTGCATTATCGCGTGATTTTGCTGTGTTCGGGTGACATGGGATTTGCGAGCGCGAAGACGTTTGACCTCGAGGTGTGGGCGCCGGGGCAGGGGACTTATCTGGAGGTGTCGAGTTGCTCGAATTGCGAGGAGTATCAGTCGCGGCGGATGCACCTGCGGTTCAAGCCGGAAAAGGGCGAGAAGGCTGAAAATGTGTTTCCGCATTTGTTGAATGGCAGCGGGACGGCGCTGGCGCGGTTGTTCGTGGCGCTGCTCGAGACGCATCAGCAGGCCGATGGCAGCGTGCGGATTCCCGCGCCGTTGCAGCCGTATTTGAAGACGGACCGCTTGGTGCCGTGAGGTTGCACAAGAAACAGAGCGCATGAGAATTCTCCTCGGGACCAGCGAGTTGTTTCCCTATTCCAAAACGGGCGGGCTGGCGGACATGGTCGGCGCGCTGGCGAAGTGGCTGGCGAAGGCGGGGCACCAGGTGGGCGTGGTCACGCCGTTGTATCGCGGAATTCAGGAGCGGTTTCCGGAGATCGTGCCGTTCAAGTATGAACTGACGCTGCCGCTCGGCGCGCGGATGGTCAGCGCGCGGGTGCGGGTGCTGGAGGTGACGCCGAAGTTGACGGTGTATTTCATCGACGTGCCGGAGTTCTTCGATCGCGTCGCGCCGTATCAGGAGGACGGCGTGGATTTTCCGGACAACGCGGAGCGGTTTATTTTTTTCGCGAAGTGCGTGGCGCATCTGGCGCGGCATCTGCCGTGGAAGCCGCAGTTGGTTCACGTTCACGACTGGCAGGCGGGTTTGGCACCGACTTTCTTGCGTGAGTATGCGCTCCGCGAGCGCGGGGGGAATCGGCCGCGGACGTGTTTCACGATTCACAATCTGGCGTTTCAGGGAACGTTTCCGGCGGCGGATTTTTCGCTGACGAATTTGGGCCGGGAATATTTTCAGCCCGCGGGCGTGGAGTTTTACGGCCGCTTGAATTGCATGAAGGCGGGGATCGTGCATGCGGATTTGCTCACGACGGTGAGCGCGCGCTACGCGCGGGAGATCACGACTGAGGAACTGGGCTGCGGCCTCGATGGGGCGTTGCGGGCGCGGGCCGGGGCGCTGGTGGGGATTTTGAACGGCGTCGATTACGAGGAGTGGAACACGACGGAGAATCCGTTCATCAAGCATCCGTATTCGGTCCGCGAGTTGGCGGGCAAGGCGGCGGAGAAGGCCGATTTGCAATTGGAGATGGGGCTGCCGGTGCGGGCGGACGCGCCGCTGTTCGGGAGCGTGACGCGGCTGACGGATCAAAAGGGTGTGGACATCCAGTTGGGCGCGCTGGAGGAAATGCTGGCGCGGGACATTCAGTTCGTGCTGCTGGGCAGCGGGTCGCGCGAGTTCGAGTTGGCGTATCGGGATTTACAGGCGCGGTTTCCGCAGCAGGTCGCGGCACGCATCGGGTTCAACCAGGGCTTGTCGCATCGCATCGAGGCGGGCTGTGATTTTTTCCTGATGCCCTCGCGTTTTGAGCCGTGCGGGTTGAACCAGATGTACAGCCTGCGTTACGGCACGATTCCCATCGTCCGCCGCACGGGCGGGCTGGATGATTCGGTGGTGGACGCCACGGATGACGCGGCGCGCGCGAATGGAATCAAGTTCACGGAATACACGGCGGCGGCGCTGGCCAAGGCGATTCGCAAGGCGCTGGCGGTGTACGCGGACGCGGGCGCGTTGCGGCACTTTCGGGTCAATGGAATGACGGCGGATTTTTCGTGGGCGGGCACGGCGAATCGTTACGGTCAGTTGTATCAGCAAATTTTGGGAATGTAGGGAGCGGCGCGGAATTGAGGGCGCCAAACCTACGCAACGGAAGGGGAACCGGTGGGCGAGCAGACTACAAACGACACGGTGAAGTGCGCGAAGTGCGGCCGGCGGAATCCGAAGGCGGAGATCGCCTGCGCGCATTGCAGCGCGCATTTGTATATCGAGTGTCCGCATTGCGCTCATCGCAGTGAGCGGCGGCGGCGGTCGTGCGATGCGTGCGGGGAGCGGCTGCGCAGCGGCGCTCTCAAAAAGCTCAAGCGCTGGGTTTTCAATCGAAGCCGGAAACACGTCATCATCCTGACCCTCGTCGCGCTCGCGCTGGTCGGGCTTTTGTGTCTGGGGGTGTTTGCGATTGCGGAAATGGAGTGGTACAAGCTTGGTGAACCCACCCGCTGAAACAACCTCGCGAGAATTCCGCCGTGACGCGTCCGGGGCACCTCAGCCGGAACGATGCCGTAGCGACTCGGGAGCTGGATTCAAACGCGGAGTCGCAGCGGACGCAGCGAGGCGCGGAGTTGCCGTGGGAAGAACCCTCCACTGGTGAACCCGCTGGGAAGCCAATCTCTGCGTTCCTCTGCGACTCTGCGTTGAGGAACCGCGCCACTGCGACTGCACGGTTACGGTTTAGCCGTAACGATGCACTAGGTAGGACCGCCGCCGTCTCGGCGGCTCCCGGCGTGGGAAAGTCCGCGGGGGCAAATTGTCCGCGCGCTTTTGGTTCCCTGTTCAGTGAGTATTTTGGGCCGCGAAAAATCCGCGCTCTCGCTCCGTTCGGACGGTGTGAGCCGCCGAGACGGCGGCGGTCCCGCGGCATCGTTACGGCTCAGGTAAAATGCCGATTCATTTCACCGCCGCGTTCGGTATAGTGCGCCCCATCAACTCGCCAGCGAATAATTCCGTCCGCACGATGCCCGCGCCGCCCGCGTCGGTTGCGTCGCCCGTGTCGCCGGCGGTTCCCGCGGTGCGCGTGTGGACGGCCGCGCTGGGCGCGCGGGCGCGCCGGAGGCTGGCGCTGCTCCCCGACGAAATCCGCGAGAGCCGGCCGGTCGCACTGGCGGCGCTGGTGATCGCGGGGGTGTTCGTGCTCGATCTGGCGATGCCGTCGCTGACGGTGCCCTACTGCCTTTACGCGGTGCCCGTGTTGCTCACGCTGTGGTCGCCGCGCCGCGAACACACGGTGTTGGTGGCCAGTTTTTGCACAGCGCTGCTTGCGATTGGAGCACTCGCGCTGCCGCCGAAGTTTGATCCGTGGATCATGTCGTGCAATCGCCTCATCGGCGTTGTCGCGGTGTGGCTCGCGGCGGGGCTGGGGCTGGCGTTTAAGCGTCGCGCGACGCGCTTGCAGGAGTCGCTGCGGGAACTCGATGGCCGGTTGCAGCGCCGCACCAGCGAGCTGACCACGAGCAACGAGGAGATGCGGAAAGAGATTACGGAACGCCAGCGCGCCGAGGATTCGCTGCGGCAGTTGTCCGGGCATTTGTTGCATTTGCAGGACACCGAGCGGCGGCGCATCGCGCGGGAATTACACGACACCACGGGGCAGAATTTGGCGGCCATCGCCTTGAATTTGTCGCGGCTGGAAAAACTCACGGCGAAAATGGACTCGAAAGTTTTGGACATCCTCGCCGACACGGTGGGCATGGCGGAGCAATGCTCGCGCGAGTTGCGCACGATTTCGTATCTGCTCCATCCGCCGCTGCTTGAGGAGGCGGGCCTGATCTCCGCGATTCGCTGGTATGCGGACGGCGTGGCGTCGCGCACCCGCATGAAGATCACCGTGGATGTCGCGCCCGAGTTTCGGCGGCTGCCGCTGGACATCGAGACCACGTTGTTCCGCATCATTCAGGAGAGCCTCACGAACATCACCCGGCACGCGGCCAGTCCCACGGCGCGCATCCGCATTGTGCGCGGTTCTGGCGAGGTGGTGCTCGAGGTGAAGGACGAGGGCAAGGGCATTCCGCCAGAGAAGTTGCAAAAGGTGGGCGGCAATATTTCCGGCCTGGGTGTTGGACTCGCGGGCATCTGGGAACGGGTGCGGCAGTTCAACGGCGGGCTGGAGGTGAATTCCAATTCGCAGGGCACGACGGTCACGGTCGTGGTGCCATTCCATGAAGAGACTTATGAACAAACAACTTAAAATCCTGATAGCGGACGATCATGACATTGTGCGGCGCGGCTTGCGTTCGCTCGTCGAGGACCAAGCCGGCTGGGAAGTGTGTGCCGAGGCGGGCACGGGCCGGCAGGCGGTCGAGAAAGCGCTGCAATTCAAGCCGGATGTGGCGGTGCTCGACATCACGATGCCCGAACTCAACGGCCTCGAGGCCACGCGCCAAATCCGCCGCGCGCAGCCCGGGACGGAGGTCTTGGTGCTCACGGTTCACGAGACGGAGGAACTCGTGCGCGAGGTGCTGAAGGCCGGCGCGCGCGGCTACATTCTCAAATCGGATGCGGGCCGCGATTTGGTCGCCGCGATTTTGGCGATCTCGCAGAAGAAACCGTACTTCAACACGAAGGTGGCG
>JAYVOY010000306.1:0-5556 GCA_043757645.1 Verrucomicrobiota bacterium | reverse complement strand
AACAACGCGCCCGCGCGAAAATGACCGAGTCCGTGAAGGCGAAAACCAACGTGCCCTTCAAGGACATCATCGCCGCCGAGGTCAACGCGCTTGCTGGAATCGCCGACACCGCGAAGGCGGAATTCACCGGCATCATCGCGAAACTCCCGCTCGCCTACTCGAACGTCCCGGCGATTTTCCGGTCCCTCGAAACCAAGACCCCCGGCGCGGGCGGCCTCTTCGCGATCTTCGTCAGCGACCTCTGCAAAGGCTGCGGCGAATGCGTGCAAGTCTGCGGCGATCACGACGCGCTGCGCATGACGCGCGAGACGGAGGAACTCAACGCCGAGCTGACCACCGCGCAGATTTTCTCGCGCCTGCTGCCCGACACCCCGCAGAAATTCCTCGGCCTCTACAACGACAACGACGCGGCGAATTCCCGCGAGGCCGCGCTGCGCAATCACCTCATGGTGCGGCGCAATTACGAGGCGCTCGTCTCCGGCGACGGCGCGTGCGCGGGTTGCGGCGAGAAGTCCATTCTCCGCGCGGTCGCGAGCGTGACCGAGGCCTACATGAGGCCGCTCTATCACAAAAAGGCGGACCGGCTCCGCGCCAAGGCCGAGCGCCTGGAAAAAGAGGGCGCGCAAAAACTCGCCACGCTCAAGGCCCGCAGCGAGGCCGAGTATCAGTTGTTCCGCAAAACCTTCTCGCACGTTGTCGCCGGACTCGGCGGCGAAAATGACGCCGACACCGCGAAACGCATTGGCGATTATCAGGCGAAACACGGCGCGATCACCGACGAGCAAATCCTCACCGGCCTCGTCACCGTGCTGCGGCAGGACGCGTTCAATCACCGCGAATTGCAGTCCGTCGATGGCCGCCGCGCCAACGGGATGTCCGTGATGATGATGGGCGCGAGCACCGGCTGTAACACCGTCTATGGCTCCACGCCGCCGTCGAACCCGCATCCGTACCCGTGGATGAACTCGCTGTTCCAGGACGGCGCGACGATTTCTTGGCTGCTTGCCGAATCGCTCATCATCAATCACGCGCGCCGTTCCGTGGTGCCCGAGCGCCTCACCGATTGCCTGCTCGACCGCACGGAAAACGTCGCGACGGAGCCGGATTATTTCACCCTCACGCATTTGGATGACGCGCTGATGACCGAGCAGGAAATCCGCGAATTGCCGAAGATGTGGGTCATCGGCGGCGACGGCGCGCTGGGCGACATCGGCTTCCAAAACGTCTCGAAGGTGATGCTCCAAAATCGCCCGAACGTGAAGATGCTGATGCTCGACACGCAGGTTTACTCGAACACCGGCGGCCAGAACTCCGACAGCTCGACGATGCTCGGCGGTTACGACATGAACCAGTTCGGCGTCGCGTCGCAGGGCAAGTTGATCGAGAAGAAGAATGTTTCCGAAGCCTTCACCAGCGGCCACGGCTCGCCGTTCATCGCGCAGGTCTCGATGGCCAACGCGGCCAAGCTCTACAAGGCGATGCTCGATGGGCTCGAATATCGCGGCACGGCGTTTTTCCAGAGCTACACCACCTGCCAGCCCGAGCACGGCGTGGGCGACAACATGAGCGCGGATCAGGCGAAGATGGTTCGTGACGCGCGCGGGATGCCGGAGTTCGTCTTCAATCCGCGCCGCGGCGAGACGCAGCAGGAAGCCTTCGATCTCAAGGGCAACCCGAGCACTGACCGCGATTGGTGGCGCACGAAATACGCGACCACGGGCGAGGATTTCAACTTCACCGTCGCGCACTGGGCGCTCACCGAGGGCCGCTTCCGCAAGCACGTGCAGGCCATCACCGAGGAGGAGGCGCAGAAGCTCATGCACTTCGACGACCTGCTCCACTTCATCACGCAGGACGATGTGATTCACCGCCGCGTGTTCGATCCGAAACACCGCAGCTTCGTCCCGAATTTCGGCACCTACATCAAGGCCGAGATCAACGGGAAATTTAAGTTCTACGCCGTCACGCGGCAGATGGTCCTCTTCGCGGTCGAACGCCGCAAAGCCTGGCGCATGCTCCAGAGCAAAGCGGGCGTGGTGAACAAAGACTACACCGCGCAGAAATCCTTCCTCGCCAAACTCGACAAGGGCGAACTCCCCCTCGCCGACGCGCGGGCGCGGACGAAGGAGTTGATCGCGGCGGAATTGGCGGCGGTGAAGTAAATCTTCTCGGTCGCGTTGCAGACCAGCGCGACCACGGATTACGAACCGAGGGCCGGACAGGAATGTCCGGCCCTTTTGTTTTCGGCTGGTCGTGATCCCCGTCGTTGGACTGATTGCGTCGTCCTCGCGGGCACAAGGATCTTCTGCTAGCAATCGAGCGATGCGGTTTTATGACGCGCACAATCATTTGCAGGATGAACGCTTCGGCGGCGCGCAGGCGGCGGTGCTGGACGCGGCGGTGCGCGGGGGCGTGGCGCGAATGGTGGTGAATGGCTCGTGCGAGGAGGATTGGCCGGCGGTGCGGGCGCTGGCGCGGGCGCATCGCGAGGTGTTGCCGAGCTTCGGGTATCATCCGTGGCATGTGGGCGGGCGGAGCGCGGAGTGGCTCGCGAATTTGCGGCGGATGCTGGACGCGGGGCCGGCGGGCATTGGAGAAATTGGCTTGGATCGGTGGAAGCCAGAGTTGGATTACGCGGGGCAGGAGGAGGTTTTCGTGGCGCAGTTGCGGCTCGCGGCGGAGCGAAATTTGCCGGCAAGCATTCACTGTTTGCAGGCGTGGGGACGGCTCGAGGAATTGCTGCGCGAGAATCCACGGCCGACCCGCGGGTTCCTGCTGCACAGCTACGGCGGGTCGCGCGAGATGATCGCGCCGCTGGCGAGGCTGGGGGCGTATTTCAGTTTTCCCGGTTACTTCGCGCATGAGCGCAAGATGCGGCAACGCGAGGCGTTCACGCACGTGCCGCCGGAGCGGTTGCTGGTCGAGACGGACGCGCCGGATCAGTTGCTCCCGGACGCGCTGAATGCGCATCCGCTGACGGACGCGCGCACCGGGAAGGCGCTGAATCATCCGGCGAATCTCGGCGCGGTGTATCGGTGCGTGGCGGAGTTGCTGGGGGAGTCGGTGGAGAAATTGGCGGCGCGGGTGGCGGAGAATTTCGGGCGGTTATTCGCGGGATTGTGAAACGGCGACGTGCTTGTCCCGGCATTTATCCGCGCGTTCCGCGGTTCATTGCTGCGACTTCGCGACGCCGCTGAGGGGGTGGGAGGTCACGGCATCCCAGGCGAGTTTTTGGAGGAGCGGGGTGAGGGCCGCGGCTTGGGAAAAGTTTTTCAGGAAGCTCGGGACGGGCAGGCCGACGGGGCTGCGACGATAGATGGCGGCGTAGTTGCAGTAGCAGACGATCGCCTGCAACGGCGGCTTGGCGTGGCCGATGGGGTCGCTGAAGAGTTCGGTTTGTTTGGTGAGGCCGGGCGCGGTGCCGGCGGCGATGTGTTCGCGCAGGGCGAGCACCGCGTAGCCGGCGGGCACGGCGAAGACGACATCGTGGCCGACGGCTTGATTGAGCGCGCGGATTTGCGCGGAGATTTTTTTGTCCCACTCGATTTGGCCCGCGCGGATGCGGTCGAGCGCGGTGTGGTTGTGATCCTCGGTGGTGAAGGTTTTAATGTTGGCGGTGCCGTCCCACGGGAGCCACGAGCCTTGCACGAAGACACGGAGGCGGGGATTTTTTTCGAGGCCGAGTTTGGTGAAGTTGTCGATGCCCTCGTCGGGAATCAACAGGTGCGGCGAGAGGGTGAGGACATCGACTGCGCCCGCGCGGAGAGCGGCTTTGGCTTTGTTCTTGTCGTCGGGGAGATTCCAGTGTTGGAGCGTGCGCGAGCCGCCGATCATTTGCGTGCCGGCGGTGCGGTGATCGGGAATGCCGGCGGCTTGCGCAAACTCGGCGAGCGGCGCGGCAACGAAAATGTGGAAGCTGTGGCCGGCGACAAACACGCGCTGGCCGGGAATCGACGCGGCGTCAGCCTGCGCGGCGCGCGAGGGCGCAAGGCTGGTGAGGAGAAGGGCGAGCGTGAAAGCAAGCGCGCGGAGGCGATGGCGGAAGTTCATGGGGTTGGGACAATCGGGGTGGTGAGTGGAGGGTGCGAGAATTTTTTTGGTGGCGACGAGGAATGGGGCGCATTTCACTTTTTCGGACATGGCCCGGAATGCGGCTAAACCGCAACCATACAGTTGGCGGACCGCCGCCGTCTCGGCGGCTCACGGTGCGGTGAACATTTTGCGCTGCGAAAAACGTGCGCCCTCGCCCCGTTTGGACGGCGGCGGTGACTCGCTCACCGTCCGTGAGCGAGCGCGGTGACGACGTGCGCGGCGGCGGCGAAACCGAAGGCGCCGGTGACGAACGTCGCGGAGCCGAGGCCGGTGTTGCAGTTGCGGCGGCGGGAGTCGGTGTCGGTGTCAACGGCGGATTTGAAAGCGGGGTCGGGGTCGCACGAGTTGTCAGAGGTTTGTGATTCGACGGGAGCTTCGGGCGAGAAAACGGCGGCCACGCCGAAAAGCTCGGGGTCGCGGGGGAAACCGTGTTCGGCGCGGAGTTTTCTGCGGATTTGCGCGAGTAGGCGGTCGTGACTGGCGCGTGCCAAATCAGCGATGCGGATGGCGGTGGGATCGCGGCGGCCACCGGCGGCGCCGCAGGTGATGAGCGGAATCTGATGCGCGTGACAGTGCGCGATGAGGCGGGATTTGTTGGCGACATTGTCGATGGCGTCGAGGACGTAATCGAAGCGGTGCGCGAAGATTTTTTCGGCGGTGGCGGCGGTGAAAAACTCCAGCACCGGCGTGACGCGCAGCGCGGGATTGATGGCGCGGAGGCGCTCGGCGAGGACTTCAACTTTGGGGCGGCCGACGGTGTCTTCGAGCGCGTGGAGCTGGCGGTTGATGTTGGTGACGCAGACGTCGTCGAGGTCCACCACGGTGAGTTCGCCCACGCCCGAGCGCGCGAGGGCCTCGGCGCTCCACGAGCCGACGCCGCCGATGCCGATGACGCAAACGTGCGCGCGGCGCAGGCGTGCCACGGCCGCGTTTCCGTAAAGGCGGGCGATGCCGCCGAAGCGTGGATCCAGCTCAGTCACGGCGCGGTTTCACTCGGCAACCAGTAGGCGCGGATTTTGCGCGTCACTTCCACGAGGAGAATGGTTGGATCGGTTTTCATGATTTGGACTTCGGTTGCGGCAACTGGGGCGGGGTGAAGTGAAAGGTCGTGCCGCTGCCCACGGTGGACTTGACCCAGACGCGTCCGCCCTGGAGTTCGATAATTTTTTCCACCAGAGCCAATCCAACGCCGGTGCCCGCGACCGAATCGCGCGGCGCGCGGGTTTGGAAAAGGTGGAAGCTGCGCGCGAAGCATTTTGCCTCGACACCGGGGCCGTTGTCCACCACGGAGAAGTGCCAGAAGGCCACCCCAAGAAACCCGCAACCCCGTCTGCGGTGACATTCTTTTTGAGTCAAATCGCGGGTTTGCCAGCACCAAAATATTCGTTGCTCATTGCACCACTGTCAGACAATATCCGGGAAGTTCTGGTGGCTACACGCCTGTGCTGGGCGGGTGGACAAAGT
>JAYVOY010000305.1:0-5571 GCA_043757645.1 Verrucomicrobiota bacterium | reverse complement strand
TGTCGGGATTCCTCTCGCGGCGGCTGACGTTTGGGCGCGTGCAGGGTTCGGCCATTGCGATTTTGCTCGGCCTCGCGCTCGCGTATGTCGGCGGGCGGATGACGGGTGGAACGAAGGGGTTGGCGGACCTCGCGCTGTTCAGCGGCATCGGATTGATGGGCGGCAACATGCTGCGCGATTTCGCGATTGTGGCGACGGCATTCGAGGTGCATCCCGAGGAGGCGCGGCGCGCGGGCTGGATTGGCGCGGTCGCGCTGCTGCTCGGGACGGTGCTGCCGTTCGGCGTCGGCGTGTGCGTGGCGCGGGCGTTCGGTTATGCCGATGCGGTGAGCATGACGACCATCGGCGCGGGCGCGGTGACGTACATCGTCGGACCGGTGACGGGCGCGGCGATTGGCGCGAGTTCCGACGTGATGGCGTTGAGCATCGCGACGGGCGTGATCAAGGCGATCCTCGTGATGATCGGGACGCCGCTGGCGGCGAAGTTTCTGCGGCTCAAGACCCCGCGCTCGGCGATGGTCTTCGGCGGCCTCGCGGGCACGGTGAGCGGCGTCTCCGCGGGCCTCGCGGCGACGGATCGCAAGCTCGTGCCCTACGGCGCGCTGGTGGCGACGTTTCACACGGGGCTGGGCTGTTTGCTCGGGCCGTCGGTGTTGTTTTTCGCGGTGAAATTTTTCGTCGGCAATGCGCCATGAAACACGCGCCTGAATTGGCCCGCCGCACGTTTGGAGCGCCGAGCACCCGCGCGGCGTGGACGATGGTGTTGGGTTCGCGCCGAGCAGGTGCTCGGCGCTCCGGTTCGGCGCGAATTGGTTTCGGCAACCCGCCGATCTGGAGATCGGCGCTCCGAAATGATTAGCCGTAACTATGCAATGGGCGGACCGCCGCCGTCTCGGCGGCTCACGGCGTGGGCGGTTCGGCGCGGCTATTAGCGCACAAACTTTGGGGGCCCCAGGCAGTGGGACTTTTTGCGCACCGGCCAAGGCTCGCAGCCGCTCCGTTCGGACGGTGTGAGCCGCCGAGACGGCGGCGCTACGACTGCATGGATTCGGTTTAGGCGGTTCCGTTTCGTGACTCAGTTGACAACGACGGCAAGGCTGGTGGTGCGGTCGCCGAACCAGTCCACGCCTTCCTGGCGCATCTGCCATTGCATGGTGTAGGTGCCGGCGGTGGCCGGCGCCCGGCATTGGAAGAAGAAGGTGGCGGTGGCGCCGGGCGCGACGCTGCTGCCGAGGTTGACGCGGGCGAAGCCCCAGGTGGTGTTGTCGGCGGGATTGCGGGAACCGAGACGGAAGCCGTCGGCGGCGGTCCACGTGCTGGTGCCGGTGTTTTTGATTTTCACGGTGACGAAGAAAGCGGCGCCCTTGGCCGCGGTGGCGGGGACGGTCTGGCTCACGAAGGTCGCGGCGTTGGTGGTCGTGACGGGAGCGGAAACGACGAGGGCGACGTTGGTGGTGGCCGTGCCGAAAGGGGTCGTGCCTTGGATCATGCGCCATTGGAAGTTGTAGGTGCCCGCGACCGCCGGGGCCGTGATGGGGAAGGTGAACGTGGCGCTGGCTCCGGGCGCGACGGACGCGGCGAGCGCGAGGCGGTTGGTGCCCCAGATGGAGTTGTCCGCGGGGTTTTGCGCGGCGAGCGCGAAGCCGTCGGCGGTGGTCCAGGTGGTGTTACCGGAGTTACGCAGGACGAGGGTGACGTTGGTGTTCTGGCCAGTGGTCAACGCGGCGGAAACGATTTGCGAGACGGGGGCGGCGTTGTTGGTCGGGGGCGGCGGCGGGGTGCCGACGGTGATGACGACGTTCGGCGAGGTGGTCCCAAACCAGGCCACGCCTTCGTGAACCATCCGCCATTGGAAATTGTACGCGCCGGGCGCGAGTGGCGCGAGGAGCGGGACGGTGATGGTGATGGTTTGGCCGGGGAACACGGAGTTGGTGAAATCGGCGCGGGCCGCACCCCAAGTGGTGTTGTCGTCGGGATTTTGCGCGCCGAGGTTGATGACGGATTGCGCGGGCCAAGTGGTGTTGCCGGTGTTACGGAACACGACCTGCGCGCTGAAGCTATCAGCGCCGGGCAGCAGCGTGGCCGGGACGGTTTGCGACACGAACGCGGCGTCATCGACGGGCGGGCCGGTGACTTGCACGACGACGTTGGAACTGGGTTCGCCGAAGGAGAGGCTGCCTGCAACGCCCATTTTCCATTGGAAATTGTACGCGCCCACATTCGTTGGCGCGACGACGGTGAAATTGAATTCGGCGATTTCGCCGGGCGGAACCGGGGCGGCGAGCGGCGCGCGGTTGCCACCCCATGTGGTGTTGTCGGCGGGATTTTGTGAGGCGAGGCGGTAGCCGGCCTCGGGCGTCCAGGTGGTCGTGCCGGAATTGCGCAGGCGGATGGTGACCGCGTTGGTTTCACCGAAGGCCATGATGGCCGGCACGGAGGCGGCGACGAAGGTCGCGTGATTGGTTTGCGGCGGCGCGGGCGGCATGACGCTGAGGAGGAGGTTGTCGCTCGGGTCACCGAAGAAGCCGACGCCATCCTGGGCCAGGCGCCATTGGAAATTGTAGGCGCCGGTGTTGGTCGGGACAGCGATGTTGAAATTGAATTGCAGCGTTTCGCCGGGCGCGACAGTTGGCGTGAACGGCACGCGGTTGCCGCCCCACGTCACGTTGTTGTCGGGATTCACGGAGACGAGGGCGTAGCCATCGGCAGGAATCCACGTGGTCGTGCCGGAATTGCGGAAGGTGAGCAGCACCGGGACGGTGGTGCCGGCGGTCAGGGTGGCGGGGACATTTTGGAGGATGAAGACGGCGCCATTGGTTTGCGCGGGCGTGACGGTGATCACGGTGTTGGGGCCGAGGTCGCCGAAATAGCCGTTGGCGGCGTTCTGCATTTGCCACTGAAAATTATACGCGCCGGGAATTGCGGGGGCGGCGACTTGGAAATTGAAAACCACCACGCCGCCGGCGGGAACCGTGCCGGGCACGGGCGTGTTGCGAATGCCCCAGAGCACGTTGTTCGCGGGGTTTTGCGACGCGAGGCGGAAGCCGTCCGCGGGCGTCCACGCGACGTTGCCGCGATTGCTGACGGTGATCGAAGCGGTGAAGGACTGGCCCGCGGGCACGCTGACGCCGCGGCTCAAATCGGTTTGCAGAATCGCGGCATCAAGCCGATCCGCGGGCAGTGTGTCCACGATGGCGATCGGGACGGCGGTGGTGAAATCGCCGAACCAAGCCGCGCCGTCGTGAACCATGCGCCATTGGAAAATGTTCGTGCCGCTGGTGGCCGGCGCTTTCACGGAGAACGTGATCGTGGTGCTCTCACCGGGCGCGACCGGCGCGGCGAGGTTCGCGCGCTGCAAGCCCCACGTGGGGTTGTCCTCGGGACTCTCGGGTCCGAGATGGTAGTCGGCGGCGTGACTCCACGTGTTGGTGCCGGTGTTGCGCATGGTGA
Source organism: Verrucomicrobiota bacterium (assembly GCA_043757645.1). Classification (GTDB taxonomy): domain Bacteria; phylum Verrucomicrobiota; class Verrucomicrobiia; order Limisphaerales; family BJHT01; genus BJHT01. The sequence goes on along the minus strand of JAYVOY010000305.1, from coordinate 2,121 downwards.
CGGACGCAGTGTAGGTCTGCCCGGTGAGCATCACGGTGGGCACGTCCATCGCGATGAACGCGCTGTTGTCGCCACCCGAGATGACACTCACAGGGCGCGCGGGACTGGGCGCGCCGAAATGGCCGGCGCCGTCGCGCAGCATCTGCCATTGGAATTGGTAAACGTCGGGAACCGCAGGGGCATTGATGACAAAGGCGAATTCCACTTCCTGTCCGGGCGCGACGGGGCCGGGCAGGGGGAGGCGGCTGGTTCCCCAGTTCAAATTACTTTCGGGATTGATCGCGCCGAGGGCGTAGCCGGCGTCCGCGCTCCAGGTGGTGCTGCCGAGATTGCGGAAGCGCACGGTGACGGGCCTTTGCGTGCCCGCGGCGAGGGTGGCGGGGACGGTTTGGTTGACGAACTGACTGTCGTCCCCGACGGCGGCGACGCGGATGGAGCGCAGCGGAGTGGGTTCGCCGAACAGCGGCAGGCTGTCCTGCTGCATGCGCCAGCGGAATTTGTAGTCGCCGTTGGTGGCGGGTGCGGTGATGGCAAAATTGAAAACGGCATTTTCCCCCGGCCCCACGACGCGCAGCAGCGGCACCTGAGTCACGCCCCACAGGCCCGCGAAATCGGGGTTCGCCTGCGCGAGATGGAACCGCGCGCCGGGCCGCCAGGTGTTGGTGCCGAGGTTGCGCAGCACGACTTGCACGGGCGCGACCTGGCCGGGGAACATCGCGGCGGGAATATTTTCCGAGACGAACGCCGCGCGATTCGGTTGGGCGACGTGCAGCACCGCAGTGGGCGTGAGGTCGCCGAAGCGCGCGACTCCCTCCCGAATCATGCGCCATTGAAAGGAATAATCGCCGGTGTTGGTCGGGGCCACGAGGGCGAAATCGAAACGCCCGAGCGCGCCGGGGGCGACGTCGCCGGTGGGCAGGACGCGGGTGAAACCCCACTTCAGGTTGTCGATGGGATTGTACGAACCGAGCCGGGTTTTGTTGCCGCTGGTCCACGCGTCGCGGCCCGTGTTGCGCATGAAAATCGTGACGTTGTAGTGCTGGCCGGGGAGCAGGACGCTGGGAACGCTTTGCGCAACAAAACTCGCGGCAAGCAGCGGCGGCTGCACGTCGATGACCACATTGGCGCTGGCTTCGCCGAAGAACTCGACGCCTTCCTGCAGCGGGCGCCATTGGAAATTGTACGGACCCAGCGCGTCGGGGGCGGTGACTTGGAAGGCGACGATCACGGTGTCACCGGGGGCCACGGTGTTGGTGATCAGCACGCGGCTGAGGCCCCACGTGTTGTTGTCGTCGGGATTCTGGGAGCCGAGCCGATAACGCGTGTCGGGGGTCCACGTGTTGGTGCCGACATTTTTCACGCTGAACGCCGCGGTGAATCGCTGGCCCGCGGCGATGCTCGCCGGCACTTGTTGCTCCACGATCCACGCGGCATTGCCTTTTTCGGTGACGAGGATCGGAACACTCGTGGTGGCCTCGCCGAAGTAACCGCCGCCCTCGCGGACCAGGCGCCACTGCATGGAATGCACGCCGCCGGGATACGGGGCCGTGGCGGTGAAATTGAGCGTGACGAAATCGCCCGGCATCACGGGGACGGGCAGGCCGACGCGGTTCATGCCCCACCTCAAATTGTCCTCCGGCGCGGCGGAACCGAGGTAGTAACCGGTGTTGGTGGCCCATGTGGTGGTGCCGTTGTTGCGGAGTGTGACCTGCACCGCGTACCGCTGGCCGGCGGTCATCAGCGTCAGGAATGATTGCGACACAAACGCCGCTGAATCGTGGTCCACGACCGACCGGCGCAGCACCGCGGTGATCGTTTGGTTCGTCTCGGGAGTGCTGAGGTTGTGCGTCGCCGCGCCGCCGTCCGACCACGAAATGAATTCGTACACCGTGCTGCCGGAAACCTGCGCATCGATGCTGAGGGTGCGCGTGATGCCCGCGACCCCGACGAACGTAAACGGCGCGGTGATCGGTTCCCCATCCAGCGTCAAGCGCAGCCCCGGCGGGTCCGTGAGCAGGGTGACGGTGGACTTGACCGGCAGGAGGTCGCGATAAGTGGTCTGCGACAAACCACTGGGATCGGTCACGGTCAAATAGACGCGATACCAGACATCGTCGCTGC
>JAYVOY010000304.1:0-5585 GCA_043757645.1 Verrucomicrobiota bacterium | reverse complement strand
TGCGATCAATGCTGAACGGCTCGTAACGCGGCCCGAGATAGCCCGAGCCGGCGTTGCCCGTCGGTCCCATGCGCACGAAGCTCGGCAAATCCGCGTCGGCCTGGCCGAGATATTTCGCGATCATCGCGCCCAGCTCCGGATGCGGCGTGCGCTCGGATTGCTTGTAGCACGTGTGCATGTGGTAGATGCCGTCGGGGTGATCGGGCGACTGCGTGCGCAGGCTGCGGATGATGCCGAGCTTGTCCACGAGTTGCGCCATCTTCGGCAGATACTCGCAGACGTGGTAGCCGGGAAGCTTCGACTTGATCTCGCGGAACGGCCCGCCCGTGGGCCGTCCGGGCTTCATGTCAAAGGTGTCAATCTGGCTGGCCCCGCCGTTCATCCACAGGAGAATGCAGCGTTTGCCGCGCTTGGCCGCCTCGGCGGCGATGGATTGCGAGTTGAAAAGCCCGCCCCAGTTCGACACGGCGACGCCGGCCGTGGTGGCGAGCGCGCCCTTGAGCAGCGCGCGGCGGGAGAGGTGTTCGGGTCCGCGACAATTTCCGTTCATGCGAGAATTCCTGATGGGTTAATGATTAAACCGAAACTCACTCAAGTTCACCAACACCCACAACGCCTCTTCGACGAGCGCGTCGGGTTTTGTCTCCGCCTTCGCCTCCGCCTTCGCGTCGCGCTTCAGATACGCGACGAACTTCTGCCGCTCACTCTCGGTGGGCAACCGCGTGAGCACCGCGAGAAACATCCGGTCCACGCGCTGTTCCCACGGCTCGGTCGAGGTGAGGATCGCATCTGCGAGATTTCCTTTCTTGCGGCTGAGGAACGCGCGGACGTTGCTGCTGTGGTTCAGAAACAAATGCTCGCTCAGGCTGCCCTGAAAATCTCCCTGCCCGTTCGTCGGCTCGCCGAAGTAGCGCAAAAAGTAATCGGTCGTGACTCCATCACCGATCTTCTCCGTGGCGTCGTAACCGCCCGCGACCCGCAGCACCGCCATGATTTCCTCCGCTGACAACGGACGAATCCGCGCGCGCTCGAAATATTTCGGAAGCGCCTCGCGCGCCGCGCCCGCGCTGGCGAGCTGATACGTCTGGCTGCTGACGAGTTCGCGAATCAGCCATTGCAAATCGAACTGATGCGCGACGAATTCCCGCGTCAGCGTGTCGAGCAGCGCGGGCAGTACCGGTTGATTATCCTCCCCGAGATTGTCCACCGGATGCACGATCCCGCGCCCGAGGAATTGCCCCCACACGCGGTTCACCACCGCGCGCGCGAAGAACGGATTCGCCGGCGCGGTCGCCCACTCGGCGAGTTTTTCCTTCCGCGAGAAGGTCGGTTTCGGCAGCGACTTCATGCCCGTCTTCATCTCGGGATCCTTGTAATCCTTCGGCGGCGGCGGTTCGTCGAGCGGCGCACCCGCGAGGAATTTCGGCTTCACCGGTTCGCCCTTGTTGCCGGGCTTCAGCTCCTTGTTGTTGCCCGCGAACAGCACCTCCCCGAGCGTCTTCTCACCGATGCGATAACGCTTCGTCTGCTTGTCCGTCTTGCCCTCGCTGCCCTGATCGAGCACGACGAGCCGCACGAAAAATCCCGCCATGCCGAAAAAATCCTTCTGCTTCAAATCCGTGTTCGGATGATCGTGACACCGCGCGCATTGGAGCTGCGTGCCGAGAAAAATCCGGCTGAACGCCTCAGTCAAATCCTCCGGCCGATTCTGGAACTGCACGTAAAACAACTCCGCGCCGTCCTCCTCCGCGAGCAACAATTCGCGCACCCATTTATCGAACGGCACGTTCGCCGCGAATTTTCCCGTGAGCCATTGCCGGAAATAATCCCGCTTGCGCGTCGCGTCGGGATTGGCCGGGTTGCGGCCGAAGAGAATCAAATCCCACCACGTCGCCTGCTGCTGCGCGAAGCGGGAATCGGCGAGCAACCGCTCGACCAGCTTCGCGCGCTTCGCCGCGTCCTTGTCGTCGAGAAACTTCCGGGCTTCCTCCGCTGTCGGAATCGTCCCCGTGAGATCGAGCGACACGCGGCGCAGAAACGTCGCGTCATCCGCACGCGCGGCGGGTGGGAGATTTTCCTTCTTCCAGGCGGCCTGCGCGTGGGTGTCGATCACCTCGCGCAACGGTCGCGCGGCGGTGGTGGGAGATTCCGCCGCGGACGTTTGGAGGAGCGGCGGGTGCGCGATGAAGGCGAGCGCCGCGATGAGCGCCGCCGCGACGAACGCGCGCGCGCCGCGTGGCGGAAGACGTTTTCGGAGCGAGCGGGGCGGCATGGTTTCGGTGCGTTTCACGGAGCGCGGGACTCCGGTTATAGACGCGGGTGCCGGGGCCGTTAATCAACGGAACATTGCCCCGCGCGCCGACGGAATGCGTCGCGCCTCGGAGCGCCGCCCTCGCCCCTCACGGCTGCCCACGCGGCTCATCCTCCGCGGGCGCCTCGCCCGCGTCGTTGTCGATGGCGGCGGGCGGGTCCAGCTCCGCGGCGGGGAGTGCGTCCACCGGGCTGAGTTTGCGCTCCACCGCGCGCGAGCGGACCTGCGCCGAATCGATCGCGCCCGACGCCTCGGTGAGTTTCTTTTGCACCCTCTCGAGCGCCTGCCCGAATTTGCCGAACTCCGCTTTCACCGCCCCGAGCACCTTCCACACTTCGCTCGAACGCTTCTCGATCGCGAGCGTGCGGAAACCCATTTGCAAACTCGTCAGCAGCGCCGTGAGCGTCGTCGGGCCGCTCACGACCACGCGATGCTCGCGCTGCAACGTCTCGCTGAGACCCGGCCGCCGCAGCACCTCGGCGAACAAACTTTCCGTTGGCAAAAAGAGAATCGCAAAATCAGTCGTGACCGGCGGGTTGAGGTACTTTTCGGAAATTTTCCGCGCCTCTTTGCGAATGCCCTGCTCCATCGCCGCGCCCGCGGCGGCCACCGCGGCGGCGTCGCCGCGCTCCTGCGCCTCGACGAGCCGCTGATATTCCTCCTGCGGAAATTTGGAATCGATCGGGAGCCACACCGGCGTGCCGTCGGCGTCGCGTCCCGGCAAGCGAATGGCAAACTCGACGCGATCAGCGCTGTCCTCGCGCGGCGCGTAATTGCGCGCGAACTGGCTCGGCGTGAGCGTTTGTTCGAGCAGATTTCCCAACTGCACCTCGCCCCACGTGCCGCGCGCCTTCACGTTGCTGAGGGTCTTCTGCAAATCGCCGACTCCAACCGCCAGCGATTTCATTTCGCCCAAGCCGGTGTGGACTTGTTCCAACTGCGTGCTCACCAATCGGAACGATTCACCGAGCCGTCTCTCCAGCGTCTCGTGCAACTTTTCATCCACCGTTTTGCGAATGCCCTCGAGCTTCGCCGCGTTGTCCGCCTGGAGTTGCGTGAGCTTCGCCTCGAGCGTCGCGCGCATCGCCGCGAGGCTTGCTTCACTGCGCGTGGTCAGCTCGCCGAGCTGCTGCGCGAAGTTGGCGAGCCGCTCGCGCTGCGACGCCGCAGCCTCATTGATGCGCGTCCCGAGCGCCTCGCGGAAATCCTTGATCGCCGTCTGCAGCTCCGCGCGGCTCTGCGCCTCCACCGTGCGCTCGGCCTCGGCCATTTGTTTCAGGCCCTCGTCCACCGTCGCCCGCAGTTCGCCGATGCGGGCCTCGCCGCGTTCACCGGTTTCGCGCTGCGCGGTGGCGATGAGCTGGAGTTGGGCGATTTGCTGCCGGGCATTTTCACCGAGCCGCTGCTGGAGCGAATCCGCATCCGCGCGCATCCCCGCCGTGATTTCCTCGCGCAACTGCCGCGCGGCGGTCGCCGCCTCGCCGCGGGCCACGTGCAGTTCGTGCCGCAGGGCGTCGCTCACGCGCTCGACCTCGGTGCGCACGCGCTCGCCCGAGGCGGCATCTGATTTGCGCAACAGCAGAATCACGAGCAACCCGACGGCGACCGCCGCGAGCACGACTGCGATGAGGAGTAACGGGGTGTTCATCCGGCGGCGAGTTTGGCGAATGCGCGTTCAGTGGCAACCACGGGTTCGGAAATTTCGGAAAGAATCAGCCGCACCAGAAACCGCAAGGATTCCACGCCGCAACGAACGATCGTCGCCTGCAACACTTCACGCGGTCGCGGGCTTGGTGTTGGAAGGCATTGCTTGGGGCAGCTCGCAGGCTCTGGGCGCTCAGGTTTGGCATCTCATTAGCACCCGGCTTCAGCCGGGTGGGGCGGGCCGTTGAATCATCGCAACCGCTTCAGCGGTTTTGGCGCGGCGGGCAAACCGCTGAAGCGGTTGAAGTTTTCCCGCTCTCGGAACACCCGGCTGAAGCCGGGTGCTAATGAGATTTCAATCCGAACTCCGAAACAGGCGCTCCGGTTCAAGTCGGCTGGCACGAGGAGACACGCGCCCAGTCCATCGCCCTAAATCTTCGGCTTCGTCGCGCTGCGATTCGTCCACGTGAACAGGCCTTGCGGCCGCGCGAGCATCAGCACGATGACCAGCAGCGAGTAGATGATCATGCGCGTCTCGGCGATCCACTTGAGGTTGTTGAACGGCGCGGTGAAGGGCAGCGACACGGGCGCGCCCGCGAGCATCCGCAGGCCCTCGGGCAGCAGCGTCAACAACACCGCGGCGATGATGACGCCCGTCGTGTTGCCCATCCCGCCGAGGATCACCATCACGACGATCTCGATGGATTTCATGAAATCAAAACCCGTCGGCGCGATGGTGAGAATCGAGTGGCCATACAATCCGCCCGCCACGCCCGCGAAGAATGCGCCCACGACGAACGCCGTGATTTTGTAGCGTGTGGTGTTGATGCCCATTGCCTCCGCCGCGATTTCGTCATCATGCACCGCGAGAAAGCCGCGGCCGTACGTCGAGTTCACCAAGCTCACGACGACATAGACCGTCAGCGCCGCGAACGCGTACACCCAAAACAAATTCGTGTAGGCGGGAATGCCGTTCAGCCCCAGCGCGCCGCCGAGCGAATCCACGTTGCGCAACAGCACGCGGATGATTTCGCCAAAACCCAGCGTCACGATGGCGAGGTAATCGCCCTTGAGCCGCAACGACGGCGCGCCCACGAGCACGCCCGCCAGCGCCGCGACGAATCCACCGCCAATCAGCGCGACGAGAAACAGCGCGTGAACCCCCGCGCCCTGCGTGAGCGACGCCGCGAATTTCGGTCCGCCGAACATCGTGATCGCCGCGGCTGTGTAAGCACCGACCGCCATGAAGCCCGCGTGCCCGAGCGAGAATTGCCCCGTGTAGCCGTTGATGAGATTCAGGCTGACCGCGAGGATGACGTTGATGCCGATGTTCGAGATGATGAGGGCGAAGTAGGGATCGAGGCGCGAGGAGCACGCGGACGCCACGCCCGCCAGCACGATCGCGGAGAGGAGGATGATTTGGGAGCGCGCGATCATCTCATTTTGGCCACGGATGAAACACGGACGAAACACGGATTGGGAAAGGGAATTTATCAGGAAGGCAGGAGGGCAGGAAAGGTGAAGCAAGCGAGGAACAGGATTCCGTTCCTGCATTCCTGCATTCCTGATTCAAATCTGTGTTCGATCCGTGTTTCATCCGTGGCTAAACTTTTTCTACCTGCATCTTGCC
>JAYVOY010000303.1:0-5589 GCA_043757645.1 Verrucomicrobiota bacterium | reverse complement strand
CGCCGCGGACAAACGCCCGACGACGAATGATTTTCTCGTCAACGTGAACCGCCGCATCAATCAAGCGGTGAAGTACATCATCCGCCTGGAGCCGGGCGTGCAGACGCCCGAGGAGACGCTCGAAAAAGGCACCGGCTCGTGCCGCGACTCGGCGTGGCTGCTCTGCCAAATCCTGCGGCACTGCGGCTTGGCGACACGCTTCGTCAGCGGCTATCTCATTCAACTCACCGCCGATGTGAAATCGCTCGATGGCCCGAGCGGGACCGAAAAGGACTTCACCGATCTGCACGCGTGGTGCGAGGTGTATCTGCCGGGCGCGGGCTGGATCGGCCTCGATGCGACGAGCGGCTTGATGGCGGGCGAGGGTCACATCCCGCTCGCGTGCGCGCCGGACCCGACGAGCGCCGCGCCGATCACCGGCGGCGTGGACGAATGCGAGTGCGAGTTTGCCTTCGAGATGAAGGTCACGCGCATTCACGAATCGCCGCGTGTCACGAAGCCTTACACCGACGAGCAATGGCAGGCCATCGAGGCGCTCGGGCATCAGATCGACGCGGACCTTTTGAAGAACGACGTGCGCCTGACGATGGGCGGCGAGCCGACGTTTGTGTCGATCGACGACCTCGACGGCGCGGAGTGGAACACCGTCGCGATGGGGCCGAACAAGCGCCGGCTCGCCGACGAATTGATGCGCCGACTCCAGCGCAAATGGGCGCCCGGCGCGCTGCTGCATTACGGCCAGGGCAAGTGGTATCCGGGCGAGCAACTGCCGCGCTGGGCCTTCGCGTGTTACTGGCGCAAGGACGGCACGCCCGTCTGGCAAAACCACGCGCTGCTCGCGGACGAAAAGAAAAACTACGGCTACACCGCGACCGACGCGGCGAAGTTCGTGGACGCACTCGCGGGCAAACTCGGCGTGGACGGACGCTTCATCATGGAGGCGTTCGAGGACGCGTTTTACTACCTGTGGAAAGAGCGGCGCTTGCCGATCAACGTCGATCCGCTGAACTCAAATCTGCGCGACAAGGAGGAGCGCGCGCGACTGGCGCGCATTTTCGAACAGGGGCTGGACGCCAGCGTGGGCTGCGTGATGCCGCTGGGACGACGCGCGACGAAGGGCGGCGCGCGCTGGGCCTCCGGCCCGTGGCATCTGCGCGATGGGCGCTTGTTTTTGATTCCCGGTGATTCGGCGCTGGGCTTCCGCCTGCCGCTGGATTCGCAGCCGTGGGTGAAAGCCTCGGAATTTCCGTATGTGAATCAGGTCGATCCAACGGTGCCGCGTCCGGCGTTGCCACCGCGCGAAGTGTTCCAACAACGCTATCGCGGGACGGTTGCGGCGTTGCGGTCGGCCGCGGCGAAAGCGAAAGGTCGCGTCGAGACTGATCCCGAGTTGGCGGGCGAGGCCGTCGAAGATTTGGCGGCGGACCTGACGCGCGAACCGAAGCTCGGCGAATCCGCCGCGTGGGTCACGCGCACCGCGTTGTGCGTCGAGCCGCGGCGCGGGCGGTTGCACGTTTTCATGCCGCCGGTCGAGGCGCTCGAGGATTATCTCGAACTCATCGCGGCGATCGAGGACACCGCCGCGCAATTGCAAACACCGGTGATGATCGAGGGCTACACGCCGCCGCACGATCCGCGGCTGAACGTGCTCAAAGTCACGCCGGACCCCGGTGTCATTGAGGTAAACCTGCATCCGTCATCGAACTGGAAGGAGCTCGTCGAGCGCACGACGACGCTCTACGCGGAGGCGCGGCAAACGCGTTTGGCGACGGAGAAATTCATGGTGGACGGACGCCACACCGGCACCGGCGGCGGCAATCACATCATCGTCGGCGGCGCGACGCCGAACGACAGCCCGCTGCTGCGGCGTCCCGATTTGCTGCGGAGCCTCGTGACGTATTGGCAGAATCATCCGTCGCTCTCGTTTCTTTTCAGCGGGATGTTCATCGGCCCGACGAGCCAAAGCCCGCGCGTCGATGAGGCGCGGAACGATTCGCTGTACGAAATGGAACTCGCGTTTCAACAACTGCCCGAGCGCGGCTGGGTGCCGCCGTGGCTGGTGGATCGGCTGTTCCGGCATTTGCTGATTGATTCCACGGGCAACACGCATCGCGCGGAATTCAGCATCGACAAATTGTACTCGCCCGAGAGCAGTTCGGGCCGGCTGGGCCTGCTCGAAATGCGCGCCTTCGAAATGCCGCCGGACGCGCGGATGAGTCTCGCGCAGCATCTCCTGTTGCGCGCGCTCGTCAGCCGCTTCTGGCAGCAGCCGTATCAGCAGCCGCTCGTGCGCTGGGGCACGCAGATTCACGACCGCTGGATGCTGCCGCATTTCATCAGCCAGGACCTCGAGGAGGTGGTGCGCGAGTTGCAGGACTTTGGTTATCCGTTGCAACCGGAATGGTTCGCGCCGCACGCGGAATTTCGCTTCCCGTTCGCGGGTGATCTCGACGCGCGCGGGCTGCATTTGGAACTGCGCCACGCGCTCGAACCGTGGCACGTGCTCGGCGAGGAACCGGGGCCGGGCGGCACGGTGCGCTACGTGGATTCGTCGGTCGAACGGATGCAGCTCAAGGTGCGGGGCGCGGTCGATCCGCGTCATGTGATCACGGTCAATGGCCGGCCGATCCCGCTGCATCCGACGGGGACGCATGGCGAATTTGTGGCGGGCGTGCGTTATCGCGCGTGGCAGCCAGCGTCGTGTTTGCACCCCACGATTGGCGTTCACACGCCGCTGTTGTTCGATGTGGTGGACTCGTGGAACGAGCGGTCGCTGGGCGGCTGCGCGTATCATGTGATGCACCCCGGCGGGCGTGGCTACACCACGTTCCCGGTCAATTCCTACGAAGCCGAGAGCCGGCGGTTGAACCGCTTTTTCCGTCACGGCCACACGCCGGGAAAAATCAAAACGCCGCGGCCCGTGCCGAATCCGGAGTTCCCGCTGACGCTGGATTTGCGCCATGGCTGAGATTGCAAACGTGCGTGAAACCGCGCGCGGTACGGAGTCCCGCCTTCAGGCGGCGGGGCGTCCGCACTCGCGGGGTTCGTGCGAGTTTTCAGCTTCTCGGTCACGGCGAACGTTCCGCCGCCTAAAGGCGGGACTCCTTACCCAACGCGCTCGCCGTGCCGCCGCGCGCGTGGTAATCTGCGCCCGCAAATGAGCGACACCGCCGCGCAACGCAAAGGCAAATCGCCCGCCGAACTCCTCGAGGGTTACCGGGGAGTCGAGGGCGTTTTTGACGAGGTGGTCGATGCCGCGGGGCAGCCGCGCCCGCATTACGTGAAGGTGATGGGCGAACTTGAGGCGCTCGGCGTGGCGGAGTTGAATCGCCGCTGGGAGACGGCCGCCCGCTACGTTCACGAGCAGGGGATCACCTACAATGTTTACGGCGACCCGCGCGGCATGGAGCGCCCGTGGTTGCTGGACCCGGTGCCGTTCGTGATTTCAGCGACGGAATGGCGCGCGATCGAGACGGCGTTGGTGCAGCGCGCGACGTTGCTCGACCGCATCCTGGCCGATTGCCACGGCGCGCAGGAGTTGGTGAAGACGGGCAAACTCCCGCCCGCGCTGGTGTTCGCGCAGCCGGATTTTTTGCGTTCCTGCCACGGCGTCAAACTGCCGCAGGACCGGCACCTGCATTTCTACGCGGCGGATTTGGCGCGCTCGCGTGACGGGCGCTGGTGGGTGACTTCCGACCGCACGCAAATCCCCACGGGCGCGGGCTACGCGCTGGCGAACCGCCTGGTGACCTCGCGCATTTTGCCGGAGCCGTTCCGCGATTGTCAGGTTCACCGGCTCGCGGGTTTTTTCCGCGACATGCAGGCGGCGATGGCGCAACTGGCGACGCGGCGCACGGACAATCCGCGCGTGGTGCTGCTCACGCCGGGGCCGTACAACGAGACCTATTTCGAGCAGGCGTACCTCGCGCGGTATCTCGGCTACACGCTGGTGGAGGGGCAGGACCTCACCGTGCGCGACGACCGCGTGTTTCTGAAAACCCTGAGCGGACTCGAACCCGTCGATGTGATTGTGCGCCGCGTGGACGATGATTTCTGCGACCCGCTCGAGCTGCGCAACGACTCGATGCTCGGCGTGCCGGGCCTCGTCGAGGCGCTGCGCGCGGGCAATGTGGCCGTCGCGAACGCGCTCGGCAGCGCGCTGCTGCAAAGCGCGGCGTTCATGGGTTTTCTGCCGGGACTGTGCCGCGAAATCCTCGGGGAGGATTTGTTGATGCCGTCCATTGCGACGTGGTGGTGCGGGCAAAAATCCGCGGCGAATTACGTGCGCGAACACCTGGATGATTTGTTCGTGAAGCCGGCGTTCCGTCCGCGCAAGGGCGTGATGCAGGCGGGCGAACGACTCTCGGCGGAGGCGCGCGAGGGGTTGTTGCGGCGCGTGAATTTTCAACCGCATTTGTTTGTGGGGCAGGAGCGCATCCAGTATGCGACCGCGCCGGCGTGGGACGGCCGGGCCGGGCTGGTGCCGCGGCCCATCGGCCTGCGCGTGTATCTCGTGGCGACGCGGGACGGCTACCGGGCAATGCCGGGCGGGTTGACGCGCGTGGCGCCGCAGGGCAGCGGGCGGATCATTTCCATGCAGCAGGGCGGGGCGAGCAAGGACACGTGGGTGTTGAGTGACGGGCCGGTGCCGGGAGAAACGCTGTTGCAGTCGCCGGGGCACGCGATTCAGTTGCACCGCGTCGGGAACAATCTGCCGAGCCGGCAGGCGGATAATTTTTTCTGGCTGGGCCGGTACGCCGAGCGCGCGGACGCCTCGACGCGGATGCTGCGCAGCGCGTTGCTGCGCTTCAATCCGGAGAGCACCGGCGGGGCGATGCCGGTGCTGGAGCCGATCCTGAACGCGCTCGAGGCCCAGGGATTGACGACGACGGAGGCGCGGCGGGCCGAGGTGCGCAGCAGTCCCGAGGCGCTCGAGGCGGAGTTGCTCGCGGCGATTTTCGATCCCGCGCGCGCGGGCAGTCTGCACCGCTACGCCGAGCAGTTGCAGCGGCTGGCGATGCTGGTGCGGGACCGGACCTCGAACGATCTCTGGCGGGTGATCGGGCGGCTGCACGATTTGCTGGATCATCCGACGACGAGCCTGGTGATGTTGGCGGGGGATGCGACGCGGATTTTGAACCAGGTGTTGATCGACCTCGCGGCGTTTCGCGGGCTGGCGATGGAGAACATGACGCGGGCGCAGGGCTGGCGCTTTCTCGACATGGGCTGCCGCCTCGAGCGGGCGATTTATCTCTCGAAGTTTCTGGACTGCGCGCTGCACTCGCGGGACGCGGACAATCCCAGCGTGCTCGAGGCGGTGCTCGAGGTCGCGGACAGCACGCTGACGTATCGCTCGCGCTACAGTTTGCTGCCGCATATTTCGGCGGTGTACGACCTCGTGATGCTGGATGACACCAACCCGCGCTCGCTGCTGTTCCAATTGCAGCAACTCGCGCGGCACTTCGAGGAACTGCCCCTGGAGCGCCAGCGCGCGCTGCCGAGTCCGGCGCAGCGCATTTTGCTCGAGTGCGTCACGCGGCTGCGGTTGGTGGACCCGTTGAGCCTCGCCACGCTGGAGCGGGGCTGGCA
>JAYVOY010000302.1:0-5595 GCA_043757645.1 Verrucomicrobiota bacterium | reverse complement strand
TTTGGACGGTGTGAGCCGCCGAGACGGCGGCGCTCCTACGGCATCGGTACGGATAAGTAGAGTCCGACGTAAGAGCGTGTTTTTAAAACTTGGTTTGGGGTGGCACAGGCCACTGGCCGGTGTCGGCGGGCTACCAGCCCGCCGGGTGCTGCGGCCGCAAGTTGCCGCCGCAGACGGTGCCACCGACTTTTAAAACCGGCTCTCAGCCCCGCGCCACCCAAGGTCCAAGGAAGCAATTGCCCAAAGGATCGCGTGTGCTCCGGCGCTGCAAACAAGGCAACCCCGGCGGGTTTCCGAAGCGCGGAGGTTCTGCTGGCGTTCGGGGTGACGGCTTCGTCGGGGAGGGCTGCGGTGCCCCGCTGGTTCTTGCTCGCAACGCGCGCCCGTTCCACGCAGAGCCGCGCCTCGCTGGTCGGGGCAAAACTTTCCCGCGCCCGCCTCGCGTTCACAAAATCGCGATCCACGACGCAACCAACTTGACCGCCACGAGGCATCCGTTTATACAGTTCGGGCCACTGCGGCGGGCGGTGCTTCGGGTGCTTCCCGATGGGTTGACTGGTGGTGCGTTTGCTGGCGGCGAATCTTGTCGCAGCCAGTGGCGCGAAGCCAGGCGAGCCGAGGGCGGATTGCGGGCGCGACGCGCGCGTAATCAACTTGATGGAGAGATGGCTGAGTGGCCGAAAGCGACGGTTTGCTAAACCGTTATACGGGTTAAACCGTATCGGGGGTTCGAATCCCCCTCTCTCCGCCAAATCACGGCCATCGCAGGATGGGTTGCTGAAGTTTCCCAAGGCGGTTTTTCCTTTTCCGAAAAGTCGCGGAGAGCCACCGGCCACCGTTGATCCAACCCGCGTGGCGTTCCCAAACCCACACAGTCCCGGACGGACGCTCCACCAGTTTCCTCCAGTTCATCCAGCGCCCGGGGGCGCCCCGCTTCGTCCCCCGAGGATGCGCTGGAGTGAAGCGCCGATGCGGCGGGCGAGGGCGCTCATTTCGCCCGCGTCCGCCTCTGGCAAATTGCGGCGGCAGTTGAAATCCCACAGCGCCAGCCAGTGTTGGAAGTGTTCGGGGCCGATGCCGAGCGTGAGATGCGCGGCACCAAATCCGCCATCGTAATTGGAAGGCCCGCCGGTCTGGCGCGCCCAGAATTCGGCGATCTTCGTCAGGTGCGCGGGCCAGTCGGGGATGCGGGCGTTGAAAATCGGACCGAGCACAGCGTGTTGCCGCGCGTCCGCGTAAAACGACCGGAGCAGCCGCTGGATGCCCGCGTGTCCGCCGAGGCGTTCGTAGAGCGTGGCGGGCGTGGCGGGTTCTCCGGAATTCATCGTGCGGCGGGCGCGGGCGCATGGGGTCGCGCGTACACGCGCACGAAATCGACGAGCATTCGCTGGGGAAACTGCGTCGTCGCATCGGGCGCGCCAGGCCAGTTGCCGCCGACGGCGAGGTTCAGCAGGAGGAATTGCGGACGGTTGAACACCCACTTGGCGCCCGCGGGCAGATTGGTCGGCGTCAGGGAAAAATAGGGAACATTGTCCACCGACCACCGCAGCCGCCCCTCCTCCCATTCCACGGCGAAGAGATGAAAGTTTTCCGCGAAACGCCGGCCTGCGGGCGTCCGGCTCACGCCGCCGAGGCCGCGGGCGCCCGCGTAGCCCGGCCCGTGCGCGGTGCCGTGAACGAGGTTGGTTTCGCGGCCGATGTTTTCCATGATGTCGATCTCGCCGCACGCGGGCCACGCGTTTGTGTCAATGGCCGCGCCGAGCATCCAGAACGCCGGCCAGATTCCCGGCCCCTCGGGAATTTTGATGCGTGCCTCGATGCGGCCATAAGTCCACGCGGCCAGGCCTTTGGTCGTGAGCCGCGCCGAAGTGAAGTTGCGGCGGCGTCCGTCGTTGCCGGTGAAATCCTCGCGGCGCGCCTCGATCACCAAGAGGCCATTTTCGATGCGGGCATTGTTGGTGCGGGACGTGTAGGTCTGCAACTCGTTGTTGCCCCAGCCGCCGCCACCGCGCTCAAACACCCACTTCGCGGGATCGGGAGCAGCACCGTCGGGCAGATTGAACTCATCGCTCCACACCAAATTCCACGCGGGCAACTCCGCGGCGACGGCATCCGCCGCCCTGGCGACACCGCACGCCAACGTCAGCAATCCAAAAAATTTTCGCAAAGTTCCGCGCCAATTCATGCCGCGAATAGACCGGGCACAACCCGCTTTCGCAAGCGCAGGCAGTCAAGTGTCGTGGCTCAAACTCAGCCGTAACGATGCCGAAGGAGCGCCGCCGTCTCGGCGGCTCACACCGTCCAAAGGCGGCGAAGGCGGGCGTTTTCCGCAGTTCAAAATGGTCACTGAATGGTGAACCAAAAGAGGCAGTGTGAATTGCCCGCGCGGATTTCCCACGCCGAGAGCCGCCGAGACGGCGGCGGTCCGCCAGTTGCGTAGTTGCGGCTCAGGGACCGCGAAGGGGACGACCTTTGCTGGCGGAGAAGCGTCCGGCGGCCGCGCCCAGCGAGCGGGAACCGTACGGTTTTGGAAATGCCATTTGGCAACCGGGGTGGCTTCCCGTACGGTTTCTTCGGTTTGAATGCTTCCATGAAACGTCCGCACAAATTTTGGCTCCGGAGTCCCGCCTGGTTGTGGGCGTGGTGGGTGATGGGTGTTCTGGTTGCGGGAGGCGGTGTGTGGGTGCTCGGAGCCGCGGAGACTTTGGCCCCGGCGGCGCTGCCAGCGATCGCGGTCGGGGGCACGAATCGGGTGCCGTTTCGGCGGTTGGAGGATGGGTGCATTCAGATCGGGCAGGTGCGGCTGGATCCGCGGCGGCGCACATTGGTTTTTCCCGCACTGCTCAACATGAACGAGGGGATCATCGAGTATTTGCTGGTGAGCACGACGGGGAAGACGCACGAGAGTTTGCTGCGGACGGAGGCGGAACCATTTCACATTCAGACGGCGATGTTGTTGCTCGGCGCGCAGGGGGCGGGAGATGCGGGGCGGACCAATGCGCCCGCGGGCGGGCAAATCTCGGCAGAGAACCTGCGGCTGGCGAGTGCGGCGCCGCTGGTGGGCGAGAGGGTGATGATCGGGATCGAATGGGTCGCAGCAGGGAAGACCAATCAGTGCGCGCTGGAGGATTGGGTGGTGGATGTGAAGGGCGGGGGACCGATGAGTCGGGGGGCGTTTGTGTTCACGGGTTCGCGGATGTTTGAGGGGTTGTTTCTGGCGCAACAGGAGGGGTCGATTATCTCGGTGATCACCGATTTGAGCGCGGTGTTTAACAATCCCCGGGCGCGGCGGGAGGATGAGGATAATTGGAAAATCGCGGTGGCGGGA
Source organism: Verrucomicrobiota bacterium (assembly GCA_043757645.1). GTDB lineage: Bacteria > Verrucomicrobiota > Verrucomicrobiia > Limisphaerales > BJHT01 > BJHT01. Next base: position 2,267 of record JAYVOY010000302.1, on the reverse strand, counting down.
TTGCCGACGTTGGATAGTCCGGTGCGGGTGATTATCACGGTGCCGACGGTGAAATAAGGGGAGCGAGGGAAGTCAAAAGTAATTAGTAGGAAGTAATTAGTGGAAAATAGAGATTGTCGGATGGAATGGAGAGGCTGGGTGGAATTGGAGTAATGGGATCTATTGGTATGAAGACTTTGATTGTTTTGAATTGGCGGGCGGGTGTTTGCGCGTTGGCGATCGCGAGTGCGGCGGTTGCGGGCGCGGCGGAGGCGCCGTTGAGTCCGGCGCTTCCCGTGCGGCGGACGGATGTGTCGTTTCAACATGAGTTGCAGCGGGCGATCGACAAGGGCGTGGCGTGGATAGAGAAGAATCAGGAGCCGGCGGGGTTTTGGTCCACCGCGGATCATCCGGCGGTGACGGCGCTGGCATTGACGGCTTATAGGTCTAATCCGGGGCTGGTGGGCGGGGTCGCGGAGCCGGAGTGGGTCCGGCGGGGTTACGGATTCCTCTTGAAGAATGTGCAGCCGGATGGGGGGATTTATGCGAAGGGATTGCTGAATTACAACACGTCGCTGGCGATGCTGGCGTTGGTGACGGCGAACAAGCCGGAATACGACACGACATTGCGGCGCGCGCGGGCGTTCGTGGTGCGGGGACAGGCGGATGTGGAAACGAATGGGGGCGCGGGTAATCCCTTCGCGGGGGGCGTGGGTTATGGGGATAAGAGTAAGAATTCGGATTTGTCGAACACGCTGGTTGCGCTGGAGGCACTCTATTACACGCGGCATTTGATCAAGGACACGGCGGCGGCGGAGACCAAGGATTTGAATTGGGCTGCGGCGATTAAGTTTCTCGAGCAGTGCCAGAATCTGCCGGGCACGAATCGGCAGCCGTGGGCGTCGGCGGACCCAAAGAACAAGGGTGGGTTTGTCTATGATCCCGCGTCAAGCAAGGCGGGTGAGGTGACCCTGCCGAATGGGCGCGTGGCGCTGCGGTCGTATGGGAGCATGAGTTATGCGGGGTTGCTGAGTTATATCTATGCAGACCTAAAGCCCAACGATCCGCGGGTGGCGGCGGTGCTGGAGTGGTTGCGGGATAATTACACGCTGGAGGAGAATCCGGGCATGGGTGCGCAGGGTTATTTCTATTATCTGGAATTGATGACGAAGGCGCTGTTGGCGTGTCATGTGGACACGCTGGAACTCAAGGATGGGCGCAAGGTGGACTGGCGACGCGAGGTGGCGATGAAGTTGCTGAACTTGCAGCAAAAGGATGGTTCGTGGGTGAATGCCAACGCGCGGTGGTGGGAGAAGGATTCGGCGTTGGTGACATCGTATGCGGTGATGACACTGAGTATGATTCACCGGGGATTGTGAGGCTCGTATCCCCCGTATTTTGCAGGAGTCAAGGTGACGAGACTCTAACTTTCCCCGTCGAAGAGTAGGGACTAACTACGAGGGGAGTTTTGCCGGGAACGTGGGTGGGAGTCGGCGGGGGAATGGAGAAGGTTAGAGTCTCGTTACCTCGATTCCCACAAGGATTGGTCATTCGTAATTCGCAATTCCAAATCACCGCGAGGTTTGTCCGGCGGTGGCTCCGGTCTTGGCGGGGGCGGTGGCGGCGGTGGCGGCGGTGAGGAGTTCGATGGCTTTGTCGAGTTGGGGGTCGCGGTTGGCGAGCCAGTCGGCGGGTGTGAGGGGGACGAGGTAGTCGGGGCGTTCGCCGATGTTTTCCTGGTTGGTGCCGTCGAGGCGATAGACGCCGGCCTGGGGCATGCGCGCGCCGGTGCCGTCGCCGAGGCGCAGGGTGCTGGTCCAGATGACGTAGCCGGGCGTGGGCAGGCCGACGAGTTTGGCGAGGCCGCGCTGGCGCATGGCGTAGGGGAACATTTCGCCGTTGGAGTAGCTGTGTTCGTTCATCAGGACGATGACGGGTTTGTCCCACGCGCGCGACGGGGAGGGTTCGGGGACGTCGTCGCGGCCGTGGGTGTAACCGTGCTGGCGGCGCTCGAGCATGTTGATGAGCGTGTCGGAAATGTTGCCGCCGCGGTTGAAGCGGACGTCGATGATCATCGCGGCCTTGCCGGCCATGTATTCGTAGGCCTCGCGCTCGAATTGGAGTTGATCTTTCGCGGACATCGCGGGGATGTGGAGGTAACCGATGCAGGCGCAGCCGTTGTTCTCGACGTGTTTGCGCGAGCGCTCGACGCGGTTGCGGTAGTTGAGTTCGTCCCATTCGGTGGCGGCAAGGGGCTTGTAGCGAAGTTTTCGCGCGCCGTCTTTTTT
>JAYVOY010000301.1:0-5629 GCA_043757645.1 Verrucomicrobiota bacterium | reverse complement strand
CGTTTTTCGACGGCGCGCGGCTCACGCGTTTGAGCGCGCTCGACTCGCCCGTGTATGCGTTGCTCCGCGAATCCGCCGACGGCCGCGACAGCCTGCTCGTGCTCGTGAACACCGACACGGACCGCGCGCAGACGTTTCATCTCAGCGAGGCGCATTTCCGCGCGCTCGGCGAATTGCGCTGCGAACTCCTCGGTCAGCCGCGGCCCGCGACACGGCCCGACGCGCTGGGGCAGATCGCCCTCGAACTCGCGCCCGCCGCGTGCCTCTGCCTCGCGGGCACTGACGCGCCGGATGGCCCGAGCGGCGACGCCTATCGCCGTACGCGCGCGCAAACGGCGTGGGGCCTCACCGCCTTGAGCCGCTTCTGGCCGATTGAAAACGTCGCCGTGTTCGATGGCGCGGTGCTCGCCGAGTTCGTGGACACGATGCCCGCGCAATTCCTCGCCGCGATTCAACAGGTCGATCGCGAATTGGCGCGCAAGGACTGGGCGGGCGCGCTGGTGCGGTTGCTCGACCGCGATCACTTTCCGCAGGTCGTCACGTGGCGGCTCGCGGACCGCCGCCGCATCGTGCCGGTGCCGCCGAGCCACTGGTTGTTGGTGCGCGATGAAGTTCCCTTCCGCGCGCGGCTTGAACTCGGCGGCCAGCATCGTCCGCTCAACGTCGAGTCGATCCCGGTGCGCGACGGACACCTCGCGTGCTTTCCGCCGCGCGAGCACGCGGCCGATGCCGAGTTGCATCTCGAACGCTTTGGCGACACGCACGCGCCCAGCGCCGCCGAGCGTCGGGTGCGTTCGCAAGTTCGTTACCTCGCGCTGCCGCCGGTGGTGGAACGCGCCGGTTTCTCCGCCAAAAAAATCGCCGCCTCGCCGCTTGAAGCGCCGGTGGTTTTGCTCACCAACGGCCGCGGCGGCATGGCCCGCATGGCCGTCGATCTCGGCACGGTGAAGTCGAAATACGATTGCGTGCTCGCCGCCAATCTCCACGCGTCGGTGCCCGTGGATCGCCATGTGTTCGTCAAGCGCCTCCGCGCGTGGGTCAATGCCGATGGCTTCATCACCGCGCTGAATGTGGACAATCTCACCGCGTGCGAACCCGGCCCGCCGGCGCGCTGGCGCTTCGTGGCCAACGCGGGCGACGGTCGCAGCGTGGAAATTCAGCTCGAGGCCGACCTCGCGGCGGACCGCAATCTCACGCTGTTCCGCTTCAGCCGGCCCGCCGCGCCGCCGTCGCAGGGACGCGATTTGCCCAATGAATGCCGGGTCGTGCTCACGGTGCGCCTCGACCTCGAGGACCGCAATTTCCACTCGGAGACGAAGCACACCGACGGCTCGCACCACCACTTCGCGACGCACAGCCACGCGTTGCGCGAGCGCGCGGGCTTCGCGTTCACGCCCGCGCCGGAGCGGCAGTTTCGCGCGTGGACGAGCGCCGGCACTTACCATCACGAATCCGAGTGGGCGCACAATCTCCCGCACCCGGTGGAACAAAGCCGCGGGCAGGAAGGCGCGGGCGACGCGTTCAGTCCGGGCTGGTTTGAAATCCCGCTCGCGAAGGGCGGCGACGCGCTGCTCACGATCAACGCCGACGCGACCGATCCCGCGCCCGAGCAACTGCGCGACCTGCTCGCGCAGCGTCGCGCGGCCAACGTCGCCGCGCTGCAAACCGCGCGGCTCGCCGAGCCCGATCACTTCGGGCGGCAACTCGCGCTCGCGACGCACGCGTTCGTCGTGCGTCGCGGTACGGGCAAAACGGTGATCGCGGGTTATCCGTGGTTTCTCGATTGGGGCCGCGATTCGCTGATTTGCGCGCGCGGTTTGCTCGCCGCGGGCCTGCTCGAGGACGTGATGCAATTGCTGAAAGTTTTCGGACGCTTCGTTGAGAACGGCACGCTGCCGAACACGATTCACGGCGAGGACGCCACCAACCGCGACACCACCGACGCGCCGCTCTGGTACGGCGTCGTGTGCGAGGAAGCCGCCGCGAGCTTTGCCGCACACGCGCAGCGCGGCGCTCCCGCGAAGGCGCGCCCGCGCGACGAGGCCGCGACGTTTTACGCGACGCCGGTGGACGAGAGCGGCCGCACGATCGCCGACGTGCTGCGCGAAATCGCCGAGGGTTACCTGCGCGGCACGCCCAACGGCATTCGCGTCGATGACGAATCGGGTCTCGTCTGGAGCCCGAGCCACTTCACGTGGATGGACACGAATTATCCCGCGGGCACGCCGCGCCAGGGTTATCCGGTGGAGATTCAAGTGCTCTGGATTCGGCTGCTGCGGCAGTTGGAATCGCTCGCGCCCGCGCGCGAAAAATCGCGCTGGGCCACGCTTGCCAACCGCGCCCAAGCCGCGCTCGAACGCCACTTCTGGCTTGAGGACCGCGGCTATCTCGCGGACCTCCTAGTCGCCGCGCCCGGTCAGCGCGCGACGGAGGCGGTCGTCGATTCCGCGCTGCGCAGCAACGGTCTGCTCGCGGTGGCGTTTGGTTTTCTCACGGGCGAACGCGCGCGCCGTTGCGTCGAGGCCGCGCTGCAACACCTCGTGGTTCCCGGCGCGTTGCGCACGCTCGCGCCGCTGCCCGTGGAGGTGCCGCTGCCGATTCACGGCGCGCACGGCCAGTTGCTCAATGATCCCGCGAATCCGTACTGGCCGAGCTACGAGGGCGACGAGGACACGCGCCGCAAACCCGCGTATCACAACGGCACCGCGTGGACGTGGACCTTTCCGATTTTCTGCGAAGCCCTCGCGCGCGCGTGGGATTTCTCGCCCACCGCCGTTGCCGCCGCGCAGGCGTATCTCGGCAGCATGGATCGGCTGCTGCATGAAGGCTGCCTCGGTCAGCTCCCCGAAATCGTGGATGGCGACGCCCCGCACACCCAACGCGGCTGCGACGCGCAGGCGTGGGGCGTGACGGAAGCGTTGCGCGTGTGGAAACTGCTGCACGAACGACCGGCGACGGAGTGAGATTTGACGGTCGAAAATTCGCGCGATCAAGACGTTGAACGGCGGGCGGAGCGTCGAGCAATTTTGGCTTTAGAGCGATTCCATTTTTTACGTAGCGCAGTCCGTCCCGGCTGCGAGTTAACGCACCGTCCCGGTGCAGTGGGGGCTGGCGGCGAGACGCCGCCGGAACTCGCCGGCGCGGACGCCGACGCTACATCATTTGCGGCAATGCTCTAAGGTGCGGAGAAAGCGCCGGAGGAGTGGCGTGCGACGGCCCTCCGCCGCTTTTGGCGAATGCAAACCAGCGCCCGATCCCGCAAGCCTCGCGGGCATTTCACCGGTGAATTCCACCCAATGCCTGCGGGTCTGAAACCCACCCTGCGATGATTCGCCCGACCATGATGCTTCCCCAATTTGCCGCGCGGCTTTGTTCGTGCCGCGCGCGCGCACTCACCGCCGTTCTCGTTCTGAACACGTGGCTGTTTTGTGTGGGCGAAATTTTTGCGGCGGCCCCGATTGCACCCACCAACGCCGCCGCGCCGCTGGCGAAAAGCCCCGAGGACCCGTGCAAACATTGGGCCTTTGTCGCGCCCGTTCGGCCCGCGGCGCCCGCCGTGAAAAATGCCGCGTGGGTGCGGAATCCCATCGACGCCTTGCTCGCGCGCGAGCACGAGCAGCGCGGATTGACGCCGCGGCCCGAGGCGGAGAAGGCCGTGTTGTTGCGCCGCGTTTACCTTGATTTGATCGGCCTGCCACCGACGCTCGCGGAGCAGCAGGCGTTTCTCGCGGACACTTCGAACGCGGCGTTTGCGCGCGTGGTGGACAATCTCCTCGAGCGTCCGCAGCACGGCGAACGCTGGGGCCGGCACTGGATGGATGTCTGGCGCTACAGCGACTGGCACGGCCTCGGCGCGCAACTCCGCTACAGCCAGAAACACATCTGGCACTGGCGCGATTGGATCATCGAATCGCTGAACGCCGACAAACCCTACGACCGCATGATCCGCGAGATGCTCGCGGGTGACGAGATTGCGCCGAACGATCCCGATGTGCTCCGCGCCACGGGCTTTCTCGCGCGCCATTATTTTCTCTTCAACCGCAACACGTGGATGGAGACCGCCATCGAGCACACCAGCAAAGCCTTCCTCGGCGTGACGATGAATTGCGTGCGCTGCCACGATCACAAGTACGACCCCATCGCGCAGACGGAGTATTTTCAGTTCCGCGCCTTCTTCGAGCCGTATCAGGTCCGCCTCGACGCGGTGCCCGGCGAAACGGATTTGGAGAAGAACGGCCTGCCGCGCGTGTTCGATTCAAAGCTCGATCCGCCCACGCATTTGCTCATTCGCGGCGACGAGCGTTACCCCGACAAAACGAAAACGTACGAGCCGCGCCTGCCGGGCTTTCTCGCGTTCAAAACGCTGCGCATCACGCCCGTCTCGCTGCCGCTCACGGCGTACGCGCCGTCGCTGCGGCCGGAGATCAAACGCGACCTCACCGCGGGCGCGGAGGCGCAGGTCGCGAGCGCCCGCGCGGCGTTGGAGCAGGCGCGCAAAACGCTCGCGAGCGCGCCTCCGGACGCGCCCGCGGAAGCGGCGGCTGAGGTGTCGGAGCTTGAGGCGCTCGTCGAAAATCCCGTGGGAAAAGCGGGCGCGAATGCGCCGGAAAAGACGGCGGCCACGAAACCCGCGCCCAGCGCCGCCGCGAAGCCGCTCGTGCAGGACAACTTCGCCGCCGCGCGTCCGGAGTTGTGGAAATTTGGCGCGGGCGATTGGAAATATGAGTCGGGCAAACTCGTGCAGAAGCAGCTTGGCGAGACGCGTTCCTCGGTGCGTTGCACGCAGACGGTGCCGCAGGATTTCGAGGCGCGCGTGCGGTTGCGCATCACGGGTGGCCAGCGTTATCGCTCGGTGGGCTTCACGTTCGACACGGCGGATGAGCACGAAAAACTCGTTTACCTCAGCGCCGCGACGGGCGCGGGGAAATTGCAGATCGCTTACAAATCCGGCGGCGCGCATCGCTATCCGACCGATGCCGCGCAGCCGCGCCAAGTGCCGCTGAATGAAACGATTGAACTCGCGGTTTTCGTGCGCGGGCGGGTCGTCAACGTTTCGCTCAACGGCCAGCCCGCCTTGACGCATCGCCTGCCGGTCGAGCGGCGCGCGGGGCATTTCGAGTTGATCACTTTCGATGCCAACGCCGCGTTCGAGAGCCTCACAATCGCGCCGTTGTCGGATGACTTGGTGCTCGACGAACCCGCCGCCACCAAGCCTGCGGCGGCGAGCGCCGCGGCTCCGATCGCGCCGAAAAAGCTGACGCAAGCGAGCGCCCGGGCGGCGGTGGCGGTGGCCGAGAAGGCGCTGAAGACCGCCGAGGCGAAGGTGAAAACGATCAACGCCGCGCTGGTCGCGGACGAGGCGCGTTACGCGAACCCGCCGACGGCGAACGCGGGCGAACTGGCCAAGGCCGCCGCGCTCGCGGACAAGCAGCACGCGCTGGCTCGCGCCGAGGAGGACTTGCTGCGCGCGGAGGAGGAATCCGCCGGACTCATCGCCGCCGAGGCCAGGGCGAAGGGCAAGGGCAAGGCAGTCGCCGCCACGCCCGCGAAAAAAGTCACCGACGCGAAAGCCGCGCTGGACAAGGCCCGCAAGGCTGTCGAGGCACCGGGTGATTCGTACGTTTCGTTG
>JAYVOY010000300.1:0-5638 GCA_043757645.1 Verrucomicrobiota bacterium | reverse complement strand
AATTTGCTCGGGGAAACCTCTCCCGCAGGCTTTGCAAACGCACGCCCGATTGGCCTTCGTTTAGTTTTTTCGCGCGCGCGCATTGGGGTGGCTCAGTTCATTTCCCGCGCCGCATCAGGCGTTCGCCGGGCTGGGGCATCGCGAGTTGTTCGGGCTGCGGTTTGAAGGGGAGCGGTTCCTTCAGCGCGCCGCCGGATTTGGTTTTAAGCTCGCCGTCCCTGGTCGCGGTGTCCTCGACGAAGAAGAGCGGGCCGGTGCGACCGGCCTTGAGATCGCCGGGCGCGGGGTCGCTGAAGTGGCGGAGGAAGGCGGACATTTCATCGACGTTGAACGGCCGCGAGCCGCGCCGGCCGAAGACGACGGTTTGATTGCCGGTCTCGTCCACCACGCGGTCGCGGTCGAGGCCGCGCGAGACGGCGACAGCCGGCGCGTGCGTGGGATAAGTCGCGATGAGCCGCGGATTCGGGCGCGGGCTGAAGCCCATGTGGCCGGGGACGGTGTCGGGCGAAATCATTTGCAGCACGCGCAGGCCGTTCTTGCCGTCGGCGACGAGCGCGAACATCGAGGCGTTCACCGAGCCGATTTGCACGGCGCGGGTGTCGTTCAACTGGCCGTCCGCAGTGAACATTGTGTCGAGGCGCGGCTGCTCGGGATTCGTGAGGTCGAGAATCGCGAGACCCTCGGAGCCGTTTGCGACGTAGGCGTAAGTGCGCGCGACGTAGAAACGCTTTGCCTCGCGCAGCGGCACGAGCGCGCCGGGAATCAAGCGCGGCTTCGTCGGCTCCGTGATGTCCACCACTTTGAAACCCTCGTCGTCCGTCACGAAGCAGTAGCGGAATTGCACGCTGACGGCGCGCGGGTTTTTGAAGCCGCCGAGTTCCGCGAGCAACTTCGGCGGATCGGTCAGCGACTTGCCGTTCAGCCCGATCACGAACAAGCCGCGCTCGGCGACGACGAACAAATTCGTGCCGGCCATGAACGAATGCCTCGCGCCCGCGAGCTTGCCGTCGGGATTGAAGCGGTGCGTGACCTCGCCCTTGCCGCCGAGAAAATTGTTGTCGGGATTGCCGTCCACGAGCGTGCCGACGCTGGTCATCACGAGGCCCTCCTCGCGGTCAGTGATGAACACCCACGCGTAAATCAGGCTGATGTCCTGCTCCTCGTTGTCCGCGAAAATCTCGCCGCCCGTCGGCGATTTCACGTTGGCGTGCTGGCGCGAGCGCAGCGGGTCGATGCCCAGCGTGCTCGGCAGCGTGACGCTCGTGGCGTATTTCGTCCGCACCCACGTGCGCTGGCCGAGCGGCGAAACGGGCGCGCTGACGATGCGTTCGCTGAAGCCTTTTTGATCAATGTTCGCCACATCGAAGACCTCGAAACCATCCGCGCCATTGGCGGTGTAGAGGTATTCGCCGCGCAGGGTGAGATCGAGAATTTCCTTCGCGTGATGCGCGTGCGCTTCCTTCAACACGCCGTGATTTTCGCCGACGTGCTTCGCGTAATTGTCCGGGTACGCGAGCTTGTGCAAGTGGCTCCCGAGCGCGGCCTGCGGCTCTTCCTGCTCGGTCCACGCGACGGCGGCGAGTCCGCCCGCGCCCGCGCCGACGTAGGCGTAACGGCCGAAGAAATTCACCGTGCCGGTGCCGAAGCCGAGCAGCGAGGTGAGCCACGCGTTGTTGTCATTGGCCTTCGACAAATGGCAGTCCGCGCAATTCTTTGTGGTGCCGACGCTGCTGGTCGTGTGCGGGAAATGCGGGTTGTAAGCCTGCCCACTGTAGCCCTCGGCGCTCACGGTTTGCTGCTGCGAATAGACCCATTCGCGGTTCCCGTTTTGCGAGCCGACAATGACGGCGCTCGAGGACCGCAGCACGGCGAGGCGGTTGTTTTTATGCGTCGCGTCGATGCCGAGTTGGAAGACGTCGTCGCGCACGACCTGCGGATTGTAGCTGCTGAAATTGCGCGTGACGGCCGCGTCGTATTTGTTCCGTGGCACGCGCTGGTTGGCCTTCATCGGAATGTGGCAGCCGAAGCAACTCGTCGCCCACGAGGTGTGGCAGACCTGGCACGAGAGGCGGCTGTTGTCGTGCGCGAGTTGCTCGGGGCACTTGCCCGCGGGCGGCACGTCGCCCCACGTCTCGCCGTCGCGTCGCAGGGTTTTCGCGTGCCGCGCCTTGGCGTTGTAGCGCGGATGCGTGGGGTCGATCACGTCGGCGGTCTGGGGAATTTCCCAGCGCACGTCGGGATTCATGCTGGAGCGTTGGAAGAGGCGCTTGCCCTCCCAGAGAAAGCGCGGTCCCCACGTGGTGTTGCTCGCGCGCAGGTCCACGCCCGCGAGCTCGCGCGTCTCGCGCGTGACGGGGTGCGTGATTTTCAGCGGGCGTTTCGCGCCGTTCTTGAAATTGAACTGCTCGCCGTTGCCCGACGTGACGAGCCACGGGCGCTCGCTCACGGTGCCGTGGCAGTCGATGCACTCGATGGTCGTCGCGGCGCGCGGCTCGCCGTAGAGATTGCCGTCGCCGTGGACGTCGGTGAGGAAATGGCAGTCCACGCACTGCATCCCTTTGGCGAGGTGAACGTCCTTGAGATGAATCGCGTTCTGCCACTTCTTCGGATCGTTCGCGGGGATCACGGTGTCGTGGAGGTCGAGCATGTTGCCCTGTTTGTCTTTCTTGAAAATGGCGCGGAAAATCCAGCCGTGGCCGTGGTAATCGGCGAACTGCGTTTGCTTCAACTGCGGGTTCAACTCGGCGATTTTTTCGAGGAACTCGAGTTCGCCCCACAAGCCGCGCGCGGCGGCGGCCTCGGGATTTTCCTGGATGGCGCGGACGAGTTCGGAGTCGGTGGGATTCTTCTGTTTCAAAAACGCCTCGCGCGGTTTCGTACCGCGGAAATGCGCGTTGTCCGCGAGCGGGTTTTCCGGATGCGGATACAGGAACTCGCCGTCGCTCTCCTGATCCCACCACGTGTAACCGAGGTACGGATTCACGAAGAGATTGCCCTGGTGCATGTGGCAATTCATGCACTGCGCGCTCGGGATCGCGCGGGTGAGCGCGTGCTCGATCGGGTGGCCGCGCTCGTCTTTGCGAATCGCGGGATCGCGGCTGAAGCTCAGGCCCTGATTGCCGAATTTGCTATACCAGCCGGAGTGCGACGGCGAACGGTCGTTCGCATAAACGACGTGGCACGCGGTGCAGCCGCTCGAGCGGTAATCGCCCGGATGATTGTTGCTGCCCATGAAATCGAGGAGCGGATCGTGCAGGCGCATCTTCTGCAAATTCAGCACGACGGGATCGGTGCGGTTCAGCGTGCCGAGGCCGCGTTCGCTCAGGCGGCGCGCGGGTTTGCCGGGGGGTTCGCTGACGGTTGGGACCCCGAGCTGGAGCTGCTTTTCACCGCCGCGCTCGAAGATGCGGAGGAGGTTGCTCGGCTGCGCGATGTGCCACAGCGGGAGCGGATCGAGGAAGGGCAGCACGCCGAATTTGCGCGTGTCCTCGGGCGTGACGGGCGTCGGCGCGTTCAGGCGCAGCGGCTCGCCGCCGGGGCCCTGGGCCTGGCCGTAGCGCGGCGTCTTGAAGGGCACCGCGCCGTTGTTGTAGAGGGCCGCGCCCCAGAGCATCGCGCCGTGGCGCATCATCGAGTGGCCGACGTCGCGCGTTTCTTTTTCGTGGCAGGCGCCGCAGGTTTTTTGCGCGACGCGGAGGTCGCCGGGATTCACGAACTGCACGAACTCGGGCGACTCATAATTCAGCAGCACGCTGGAGTCGCTTGGGTTCGCGGAGCTTTCCCAGAAGATCGGATTGCGCGGGGCCACGTGGGCTGTGCGCTGCATGAGGCCGGGCGTCGCGTTGCCGCCGTGACAATCGGTGCAGCCGAGGACGACGTTCGCGGAGTTGTGCATCGACAACTCGGCGTGCGTGGGCGTGGAGTCTTTCGGCGAGTGGCATTCGAGACAGCCGCGACTTTTGCGCATCGCGTCGTCGCGCGATTGATCCACGAGGTTGCGGGGTTTGGCCGTGGCGGTGGTTTCGACGGGACGTTCGAGCGGCACGGAGATTTTTGGGCCGAAGCCGGTTTCCTCGGCGCGCGAAGAAAAGGTGAGGAGGAGCAAGAAGATCAATGGGAGCAGGGGTTTGAGGCGGAACGCCGAAATCGGAAAGGGGAGCGCACGCGGCCCGCGTGCCGTTTTGGGCGGCCCGCCCAAAACGTCGTGTCCCAGTTCTCGCCTTCCTGCCCGCGCCGAAAAGTTAGTGGAACGAAGTTTTCGGCGGGCCGCCGAAAACTGCACGCCAGCGGCGTGCGCTCCCCGGGCGGCTGCGCCGCTCGCGGCCACGCGTTTGGGATTCGGGTTAATTTGTGTTCTCATTTCTCAGTAGGTGAGGGTGATGGCGATCAGGCCGCTGTAAAGGAAACCGTCCACTTTTCCCGCGGGCGCGGCGAGGCCGGTCACGGGGTCGGTCGAGGTCTTGTAAATGTCGCGATAGCCGCGGCCGGGAAGCAGCGCGCCGAAGCCGGTGGTGATGATGAGGTTGTCGGTGAGGAACGGGCGGTATTGAAAACCGAGGCTCAGGTCGTAGCCGATTTCGTTGTCCACCTTGTCGGTCAGCAACACGGTCTTGACCACGTCGGTGTTGTCGAAGCGGACGTAGTTGGCGTTGAAAAATCCCTTCAGCTTCGGGGTGAGGTCCGCGTCGAGGCCGACGCCGAACATTTGCACGCCGGGATTCACGAAGTTCGATTGCCCCTCGAATTTGCTCGTGCGCAAATTCGGCACGAGGCTCCCGCGCTGCTTCAGGCCGACGGCTGTCCCCGCGAGGTTGAAACCCTGCCGCACCCAGTAGCTGAACGGCCCGCCAAAAAAATTCGGATTGTCGATGATCGTGTCGAAGCCGCGCGCGTGGCGGTCGTTCGCGTTGTCGTCGCCGGAGGCCCAGAAGAGGGACGCCTTGTAGCGCAGCCAGTCACGGTCGTAGCTGAGTTCGAGCGCGGCCATCTGCGCGTTGATGTCCACGGGCCGGCCCGCGACGCCGTTGAAACTGTCGTGGCCGAGCGCCTGATAAAACTGGTGCGAAACATTCACCGGCCCGATGTGGCCGTCGCCGCCCCAGCCGAGGTAAAACGCCTGCACCTCGTGCGCGCGGACGCCGCCGATGGGCGCGGGGCGCGCGATGTTTCCGTTGCGGTCGTAATGCGTCGTCGCCTCGTCGTTGTTGAAGTGAACGCTCCACGTCGCCGTGTAACCGGGGAAAAGAAAATCCTGCCGATAGGCGTTGAGAATGAGCACCTGCTGATTGCGCGCATCGAAGGTGTTCAACTCGGAGTTCGTGTCCTTCTCGCGCAGATCGAACGCCGCGAAGTTGTATTGCCACTTGTTGTTCTGCGCGTTGCCGAAGAGGCGCAGGCCGAGATTCGTGTCGTTGAAAAGGAAGCCGCGGAAATCGCTGTTGAACGTCTGGTTGCCGGCGCGCACCGCGAGAAAATCGTAGTTGTCCGAAAGGTCGCGCAGATGCACCTCGGCGAACCATTCCTGCAACGAGAGAAAATCCTTCGTGCGCGTGGTGCTGCGTTTGCCGACGAGGTTCGCGGGGCCGGTGGAAAGCTGGCCGTTGAGCAGCGCATCGAGGTCGCCGGGATTTTGCACGCC